>NZ_WPDC01000015.1:0-65273 GCF_035615595.1 Vibrio sp. R-1
GTTTTGTGTTCTGGCAAGCAATAAAATGCTTTTTCTATGCTTTATTAGCTCAAGAGAACAAATTAACAGCAAAACTACTAAAAAACGTACTTCATCGTTCAATTAACAAGCAAAAGAGCCACTTTGAGTGGCTCTTTTGCTTATGATAGATAAGGTATCTGCTACTGGCTTGCGAAAATATTCCCGTCTTTTACCGATAGTAAAATAGGTGAACCTGGCAGGAACTTACCAGCCAGAATCGATTTGGCCAGTGGGTTTTCCACATTTTGCTGAATCGCGCGTTTCAGTGGACGAGCACCGTAAACCGGATCGAAGCCGACATGAGCAATCAGATCCAGCGCCTCATCATCAACCTCTAGTTGGTAATCTCGCTCTGCCAAACGTTGACGTAGGCGGGCCAACTGAATAGAGGCGATCGACTTAATATGCTCTTGTCCTAATGGATGGAATACCACACTTTCATCCACTCGGTTCAAGAACTCAGGACGGAAGTGTTTGCTGACTACGTCCATCACTTGTTCTTTGATACCTTGATAATCCAACCTTGCAAAATTTTCTTGGATACGGCTTGAACCCAAGTTGGAGGTCATGATCACCACGGTATTTCGAAAATCGACCGTGCGCCCTTGCCCGTCCGTCAAGCGACCATCATCCAAGACTTGCAGCAGAATATTGAAGACATCCGGGTGCGCCTTTTCCACTTCATCGAGCAAAATCACCGAGTAAGGTTTACGCCGTACAGCTTCCGTTAAGTAGCCACCTTCTTCATAGCCGACATAACCTGGAGGCGCACCGACTAAACGAGCAACCGAGTGTTTCTCCATAAATTCCGACATATCCACACGTACCATGGCATCTTCACTGTCAAACAGGAAGTTAGCCAAAGTTTTACACAGCTCGGTTTTACCGACCCCTGTTGGCCCCAAGAATAAGAAGGAGCCAATCGGACGATTTGGATCAGAAAGCCCTGCGCGACTGCGGCGAATCGCATTCGCGACCACTTCCACCGCTTCTTTTTGACCAATCACGCGTTTATGCAGCACTTCTTCCATGCGCAGCAACTTTTCTTTCTCGGCTTCGAGCATTTTTGATACTGGAATGCCAGTCTGTTTTGAAAGCACTTCGGCAATTTCTGCATCCGTCACTTTATTACGTAGCAGAGTCATTTCCTGCATTTCGGCTTGCGCAGCCAGATCAAGCTGCTTTTCTAGCTCTGGAATGCGACCATATTGCAGCTCTGACATGCGGTTCAAATCCCCCGCACGGCGAGCGACTTCTAGATCCATCCGCGCTTGTTCAAGTGCCGCTTTAATATGTTGCGTGCCGGAGAGTGCCGCCTTTTCAGCTTTCCACACTTCTTCCAACTCCGCGTAATCACGCTCTTTCTCTTGCAGCTCTTCATTTAAGATCGCCAAGCGTTTTTCACTGGCTTCATCGTGCTCATTAGAGAGCGCTTGCTGCTCGATTTTCAGTTGGATGATTTTGCGTTCAAGCTTATCCAGAGCTTCTGGTTTGGAGTCAATCTGCATCCGAATGCTTGAAGCCGCTTCATCGATCAAATCGATCGCTTTATCAGGCAACTGGCGATCGGAAATATAGCGATGCGATAGGCTCGCTGCCGCCACAATCGCCGGATCAGTGATTTCGACATGGTGATGCAGCTCATAACGCTCTTTCAATCCACGCAAGATGGCGATGGTATCTTCCACCGTGGGCTCATCCACCAACACTTTTTGGAAGCGGCGCTCTAACGCTGGATCTTTTTCGATGTATTGGCGGTACTCATCTAGAGTGGTTGCGCCGACACAGTGCAATTCTCCACGCGCCAAAGCGGGTTTGAGCATGTTGCCGGCATCCATCGAGCCTTCGCCTTTCCCCGCACCAACCATGGTGTGCAGCTCATCAATGAAGAGGATGATATTGCCTTCTTCTTTCGCTAGCTCATTGAGTACTGATTTCAAGCGCTCTTCAAATTCGCCGCGGTATTTCGCCCCAGCCACCAGCGCGCCCATATCTAAAGACAATACGCGGCGTCCACGCAGGCCTTCTGGTACTTCATTATTAATGATGCGCTGCGCCAAGCCTTCCACAATCGCAGTTTTACCCACACCGGGTTCACCGATGATCACTGGGTTGTTTTTGGTACGACGCTGCAGCACTTGAATGGTGCGGCGAATTTCATCATCACGACCGATCACAGGATCGAGTTTGCCCTGCTCAGCGCGCTCAGTGAGATCGATGGTGAATTTTTCCAACGCTTGACGCAGCTCTTCCGCATTCGGGTCATTGACCTTCTGGCCTCCACGAATTTTTTCAATTGCATCAGAGACTTTTTTCTCGGTCAGCCCAAATTCTTTGAGCAAGGTGCCAAGTGGACCTTTATCTTCCAAAGCAGCGAGGAGATAAATTTCAGAGGAGATGTAGGCATCTTGACGCTTTTGCGCAACCTTATCACACAGATTAAACAGCGAGCCAAGCGCCGAAGAGAGCTGTACATCACCACCAATACCACTGACTTTGGGTAAACGATCGAGCATTTCGCCAAGTTTGGAGCGCAGTTGCATCACATCCACATTAAGCATGGTGAGTAATGGGCGGATCGGGCTGCCGTTTTGATCCAGCAGAGCCACCATCAGGTGCACAGGTTCGATATATTGATGATCACGGCCGAGCGCTAATGACTGGGCATCGGAAATCGCGATCTGAAATTTGCTCGTAAATCTGTCAAGACGCATACCAACCTTCCTAACCTCATCTGAGATAAATTGAATACGTTAGGAAAGATGGTTATCACGAACCAGATTTTCAAGGGAAGTTGAGGAAACTTTCTTGTTGTTTGATATGGGTATGGATGAAGGCTTACTCTTCAAGCCAAATAAAAGCGGCTTGGCGCCCTGTTACTCCATCGCGGCGGTAGGAATAAAAACGCTCAGCATCCTGATAAGTGCACAAGCCACTATCAAAGACTTGTTCAATCCCAAGTTCTTGCAAACGCAGTTTGACTAATTGGCTCATATCCGCCAGCCATTTCCCTTGTTGTGCACGAGGAGTGAAAGCGTATTCGGCTTGAGGATGGTGAGCAACAAAAGCGGCGAAAACATCTTCCCCCACTTCAAACGCCTGCGCGCCAATCGCAGGGCCAAGCCACACCATGACATCGCCAGACATTCTTGCCGCTGTTTGTTCAACAATACCATTGACCAAACCACGCCAACCGGCATGTACAGCCGCGACTTGGGTGCCAGTACGATTGGTCATTAATACCGGCAGGCAATCCGCCGTCATTGCCGAGCACACCACATTCGGCGTTGAAGTGATAAGGCCATCGGCATCCAACACTTGTTCAGTCGGAGCATCAACATCGAGAACTACTGTGGAATGGGTCTGGTTTAGCCAAATGGGTGAGCTTGGCATCGCTGACGTTGCCACCAACGATTGCCGATTACGCAGTACAAGTATAGGATCGTCCCCAACATGCATACCAAGGTTTAACCCTTGATAAACGCCTTGCGAAAAACCACCGTGGCGAGTCGAACTAAACGCTTTGACTTGTTTGGGTGCATTCCAGTTGGGGAGAATCATGATTAATACTCTTCAGTGCGGTTTAGCTTCGCGTCTTCACGCAGTGCAAGCGTCATCTCAACCATATCATCAGGCACTGGTGCATGGAATTCGAGCTCTTCCCCCGTAACCGGATGCTCAAATTTCAACATCACCGCGTGCAGTGCTTGGCGATCGAAGTCACGAATCATTTCCGTCAGCTCTTCCGTCGCACCTTTCGGAATGCGTGCACGACCACCATAAGCCGTATCACCCAAGAGTGGGTGTTGCAAATAAGCCATGTGCACACGAATTTGGTGGGTACGCCCCGTTTCCAAACGCAGACGCAAACGCGTATGTTCACGGAAATGCTCAGCCACACGATAATGGGTCACGGCATGTTTGCCCATCGGGGAGACCGACATTAAAGTACGTTTGGTCGAGTGACGGCCAATCGGCTTATCAATCATGCCCCCCGCGGTCATTGTGCCAATCACAATCGCTTCGTACTCACGAGTCACGTCGCGCTTTTGTAGTGCACGTACCAAGCGTGTTTGCGCGGGAACCGTTTTCGCGACCACCATCAAACCCGTCGTGTCTTTATCGAGACGATGGACGATGCCTGCACGTGGCACTTCAGCAATCGGCGGATAATGGAACAGCAATGCGTTAAGGACGGTTTTATCCGCCTGACCGGCACCGGGGTGAACCACAAAGTCACGCGGTTTGTTAATAACGATAATGTCGTCATCTTCATACACAATGTTCAGTGGCAAATCCTGCGCTTCCCAGCGCTGTTCGTCTTCCAGTTCTGCCTGAACGGTAATCACCTCGCCACCCATCACTTTGGTACGCGGTTTGGTGATGACATCACCATTCACGGCAATCTTGCCTTCCAACAACCACTCTTTTAAACGTGAGCGGGAAAAGTCGGTAAATAATTCAGCCACAGCTTGATCAAGACGTTGACCAAGCTGGCTATCTTTTACTGTTTGAGTTAATTCAATCTGATGAGCCATATCGAACTTTTTAAAAAACCGTGAGACTAATAGTCACTAGTATGGAAAAATACGCCGACATTGTATCTGTTACTGCCAAGAAAGTAACGAAACGATTTGCGCGCGGTTTACGCACCTATTGAAAAGCAAGATTTGCAAGGAACTCCACCCTGACATGAAATACCAGACTTTATCAGGCCTACTCGCGTTATCCCTGTTATTTGGTTGCTCTAGCAGCCCAGATGTGGTGCCAGATGTACCGCCATCACAGCTGTACTCTGAAGCGCAAACCGCTCTACAAAGCGGAACGTGGTTAACCGCTATCGAAAAACTAGAGGCGCTCGATTCACGCTATCCATTTGGTGCTTATTCAGAGCAAGTACAGCTCGATCTGATTTATGCCTACTACAAAAATGATGATCTGGCCCTTGGCCTCGCGACCATCGAACGTTTTACACGCCTTAATCCAACCCATGAAAAAATGGATTGGGTACTCTACATGCGCGGTTTGACGCACATGGCGCAAGATCGCAACTTCATGCATGACTTGTTTAATATCGATCGCCGTGACCGCGATCCTGAACCCGTGAAAGCAGCCTTTGCGGATTTTAAGAAACTGCTCCAGCGTTACCCAAACAGCCCATACGCAGAAGATGCGCAGCGTCGAATGTTTGCGCTCAAGAACCGTTTAGCGGAATACGATTTAGCGACAGCAGATTTCTACCTGCGCCGTGAAGCATGGATTGCAGCGATTAATCGCACTCAAGAGTTACAAAAAACCTATCCAGATACCGAAGCGGCACGTAAATCCTTAGAAATCCAACTCGAGGCTTATCAGCAGCTTGGTTTAACCGACGCGATAGAGCGAACTAAGCAGTTAATGCAGCTTAACCCTTTATAAGGCGCTAGAACTCACCAACAAAAAGAGCCACAGCAATTGTGGCTCTTTTTGTTTTGATTTGTTATTGATTTGGCGTAGCGATGTTTCTCTTAGACGCCCCATCACCAAAGTGACTTTTATCACAAAAGCAATGTGGTGACATTTTATCCATTAAGCTTTTTTAGGTCGAAACAAAGCGCTAAAAAATCGGAAATTTTTAGTCTCTACTTACCTGAATCTAGCGGTTTTATAAGAGATAACAAGCTTTTTCTTTACCTCTTCAGCACAAGCTTTGCGATAGATCACGTTTATTTCACATCAAGAAAAACCCTCAATACAAAGTGATACAGATCACATTATTTCCGCGATAGCACGCTAATCTGAACTCAACCCATAAGGGATGACACAGAGGAAAAAGCATTATGAAAATCAACATCACTGGTAAAAACATCGAAGTCACCTCTGCAATCCGCAATCATATCGAGGGTAAACTCAAAAAATTAGAAAAATGGCAAGTCGACATTATTGGCTGCCAAGCCAGCTTCAGCGAAGAGCCCAACAAACAGAAAAAATTTGAAGCAGTCGTTAGCATTCCACGCGGTCAGTTAGTCGCTTCTGCAATTCACGAAGATTTGTATGCCGCCATTAACGAGGTAGAGCAAAAACTCGAACGACAATTGAATAAACTACGCCACAAACCAGAAGCTCGCCGAGCGGATAAAACGGAACTGAGCGAAGAAGTGGAATAAATAGAATGATGGGAGATAGCGCCTTAGGGCGCTATTTTTTTGCTTGACGCTCTCTAGGGGCTTGCTTATTGTGTGGTGACTTACTTGGATAAATATGCATTGATGACACCTCATTTCCTGTACTTTTTTGACTTCTTTTTTCTCCAATAATGTTTGGAGGCTCGCTCGTTGTTCAAAGACAAGTCAAAAACGAACAGAAAGCCTCCTCTTAAGGGGGCTTTTTTTATAAGGATAACTTTATGACAGACAAACAATACTCACTCGACGATATTCGCTTACGGCTAAACGAACTCGACGATCAACTGCTAAACCTGCTGTCAGAACGACGCAAAATGAGTATTGAGGTCGCCAAAAGCAAAGTCGAAACCGCGAAACCTGTACGTGATCCGGCTCGTGAACAGCAGCTACTGGTAAAACTCATCAATGCTGGCAAAGAGAAATATCAGCTCGATCCTCAATACATCACCAAAATTTTCCACACCATCATTGAAGATTCGGTTTTGCTTCAGCAATCCTATCTGCAAAACCTTGCGAATCCACAAAGTCGTAAACCATTGGCTAGAGTCGCCTTTTTAGGCGCTAAAGGCTCTTATTCACATCTGGCGACTCGCGAGTATTTCAGCCGCAAAAATACAGAGCTGATTGAGCTCAACTGCGACCATTTTAAAGAGGTGGCAAGAACCGTGGAATCCGGCCACGCGGATTATGGTGTGCTACCGATTGAAAACACCAGCTCAGGCTCCATCAACGAAGTTTACGATTTGCTGCAGCACACCACACTGTACATAGTGGGTGAGTTAACGCAGCCAATAGAGCATTGCTTGGTGGCCACGCAAGAGATTCGTTTGGAGGAGCTGAAAGTCCTCTATTCCCATCCACAACCTCACCAGCAGTGCAGCGAATTTCTTAGCCGCTTAAAAGGGGTCAAGTTAGAAAGTTGCGCCAGTACTGCAGATGCCATGAAAAAAGTGCAAGAGCTCAATCGTGCAGATGTAGCAGCGATTGGCAACTCAGCCAGCGGCAAGCTGTACGGACTGCAACCGATTCAAGGTAATATTGCCAACCAAACCGAAAACCATACTCGCTTTATCGTGGTGGCTCGTAAACCCGTCGACGTTTCACCACAAATTCCAGCCAAAACCACCTTGATTATGTCAACTTCACAAGAGGCTGGCTCGCTGGTTTCGACCTTACTCGTGCTGCAACGTTACGGCATTAATATGACTAAGCTGGAATCGCGTCCGATTATGGGTAATCCGTGGGAAGAAATGTTCTACGTAGATTTAGAAGCGCACATTGACTCCGATGAGATGCAGCAAGCGTTGGCAGAACTCACTCAACTGACTCGACACCTTAAAGTGCTTGGCTGCTACCCCAGTGAAAACGTCAAACCCACTCAGGTGAAATTCATTTAGCGTCAATAAATTGAACCTTTTAAGCTGACAGCTTCACCCGCTCTGATTATAATGCGACCAAATTATACATAGAGTTAGGTGATCCAGGCTGTCAGCGTAGCCAAAATATTGGCTTTTACGCTATTAGGTTATTTGTCGGATCGTGACCAATTTTTGTAACGAATGGGTATCGTATTCACAAATGATCAAACGCTTTCTGTCGCTGATGGTATTGAATACTGTCTGTTATCAAGCCAGCGCTTTGGAACTGAATGTCTACCTTTGGGAAGATACGATTGCACCAAGCGTAGTTGAGGCATGGCATAAAAAAACCGGCGTCTCCGTTAATCTCTACCATTTCGATAATGATGATGAACGCAGTTTATTAATGCTCAAAAGCGTACAACTGCCCTTTGACATCATGGTGTTGGATAACGTCTCCGCATTCATTTTCTCAAGGCAAAATGTTTTTGAGGATCTGACCGCCCTTCCTAATCGTGCGAATAATGACCCTATGTGGCTACAAGCTTGTGGCACCCATGCGGTACCTTATTTCTGGGGCTCAGTCGGCATTGCCTATCGCAAAAGCTTGTTTGATAAACCTCCAACGCAGTGGAGTGAGGTCGTCGATATCGCTCCGGCGCATCGTGGACGAGTGGGTATGCTTAAAGACAGTGTCGAAACACTACTGCCTGCACTGTACATGCTCAACGCCTCTCCCATTACCGATTCTATCGAAATACTAAGACAAGCGTATCGTCTCTTAGACGCCGCCAATCCCCATATCCTGACCTATGAGTATGTATTGAGCTATGTACGCAGCCACCCACAAACCGACAATCTACATATGGCGGTCTCTTACAGTGGCGATCACTATTCACTGAACCGCTTCTTCAATACTCAAGACTGGGACTTTAGCGTTCCAGAAGGACGCCCTTATTTGTGGGTTGATTGTATGGCCGTAAATAGCGTTTCTCCCAACACAGTGCAGGCCAAAGCTTTTTTGGATTTCTTGATGAAACCTGACATTGCCGCAATCAATGCCGAATATATTCGAGCTGCAAGCCCAAACTACAAAGCACGCGCTTTGCTCCCTGTAGAGCACCGAGAAGATCTCTCGATTTATCTCCCAGAGCAGCGATTGGCGGAGGGAATAATCGACAGCGAACTCTCGGCGAAAAACCTCAGTCTGCGTGCCAAAATCATCAGCAGTGTGACTTACCAATATGAAGCTAAACCATAGAATTCTGTTACTGATTGCACCGGTGATCCTGCTCAGTGCAGCCGCATCAAGCTACATCATTTATACCAGTCAGAAAAATGCGCTGCTAAAAAGAACCGACAGTTACCTGCAGTTGAATATTGAAAAGTTAGCCAGCCACTATCGACAAGCTCAGTCGCTCGTCAGCAGTTATGCCTTCACGCTGGCCAAAAGTGACATCATCCGCCACTACTTCTCTTTAGAAAAAAATCCTTACCGCGAACTAGAACTGGTGGATAACTTACGTGAAACCCTGCAAATTTTGCAGCCGAATGAAAAACAGCTCGTATCGTTATCGATCCTCAATGGCCATGAAGAGCTGCTTTATTATGCGGAAAATAGCTCCGATCCATTTGCCGAGCTTGACCCTAAGGTGATGGCGTACATCAAACAGCGTTTTGCATCCACACAAAAAAACTCTGATATCAGCTACACCGTCAACTCAGCGGGTGAAGATATTTTGGTTCGCTACGATATGTTGGATACTCAGACACTCTCAACGCCGCTCAGTTATAACCGCCAAGACGTGTTTTTTGTGGTGGTGTATGTGGTGCTTGAGCAGTTCAGCCAACTGCGCAAAAAAATTGAATTTGATAACCAGAGCCCGATATTTTTTACACATTCACCTCCGAGCTACCGCACGGCCTTGTTGCAATCGGTTGAATTACAACCGGGCTTTTACGCCATACTCGACCCAGCACCGAAACTGATTAACGCCCAGCTTCACTCCATTCAGCGCGAACTTTTACTCTCTTTTGGCGTTTCGGCACTGGTGACGGTACTCATGCTACTGCTCCTTCTCTATCGCCATGTGATCAATCCGATCCTGCATTTGGATAAACAGCTTGAAGAGGTGGAAAACAACCAACGTAAGAACATTGAAAAACTCAATACTGACGATGAAATTGGGCGGCTTTCCTCGCGTTTTTACGCCATGTACAGCGAACTTCATTCAACCTATCAACGCACGAAAGCACTTGCGGAAAACGATCACCTCACCAAGCTGGCTAACCGCTATCAATTTCAAGTTCAAGCCGATCTGCTGCTATCACGTTGTTACGATACTCAGCATATCTGGGTCATGTATATCGACTTAGATAATTTCAAGTACGTTAATGATAAGTATGGTCACCAAATCGGTGATTCCCTACTGGTCAGCTTCGCGACCCACGTTCGCCAGTTATGTAAAAATTTTGAGGTCAGCCATAACACCTACAGTATTGCGGCCCGTTTATCTGGTGATGAGTTTGCTATTTTGCTCGTCTCCCCCAAACGGTTTAATGATTGTGCGAAGATCTTTGCTCAACGCTTGTTGGCACCGATCCAAAATAAAGACAACTCACCACTTAGCCATTTTCCCATTACTGCCAGCATTGGTATTGCAACCTTCCCTAAAGATGGCGAACACATTGAGAAATTGCTGCTCAATGCCGATACCGCCATGTATCAAGCGAAAAATGCGGGCAAAAACCAAGTCGCTTACTATTCGCAGGCGTTAGATCAAATAGTACAGCGGCGCAATAATATTGAACGAGCACTGCGCTTAGGGTTATTTGATCAAGAGTTCAATTTGGCTTATCAACCTTACTTTACTTGCTCAGGGAAACGCTTAGTGGGCTTCGAAGTATTGCTGCGCTGGCAATCTGAATTGCTCGGTGAAGTGTCGCCGGAAGAGTTCATTCCAATTGCAGAGCAAACTGGATTGTTTGGCACGATCGACCGCTGGGTCATTTCAAAAGCTTTTCAAGAGATATCAACTCTACAAGCCATAGTGAAAGAGCCGATCCAAGTGTCGATCAACCTCTCTTCGGCTGAACTCAATTCGCTGAAATTAGCTCAATTTATCCATCGACAGGCTGAGCAGTTTGGCGTCTCTCCCGCATGGATCGATTTTGAAATCACCGAAACGTTTGCCGCAGATTCGCAAAGCTTCCCATTGCTGCACGAACTCTCGCGTCTTGGCTATGGGTTAACGATTGATGATTTTGGCTCAGGCTATACCTCTATTACTCAGTTGGTGCAGTATCCAGTACAAAAGATTAAGTTTGATCGCCATTTTTTGGATACACTCATCGCCACCAACAAACAAAATGTTATTCGTCCACTAATTGATCTCTGCCACTCTCAATCCATGAAAGTGACCGCTGAAGGCATTGAGAGTGAAACTATGCATCAATGGTTGGCCGATTATGAGTGCGATTACATGCAAGGCTTCTACTTTGGTTATCCAATGAGCCTAAGCGAGATCTCCCCATGGCTTCATGCCTCCAATCATAAAAAGAAGAGTTATGCGCAAGATCATTATTGCTTCACAGAACCCAGCCAAAGTGAATGCCGTTAGAAGTGCCTTTAGCACCGTATTTCCAGATCAAGAATGGGAATTTATTGGCGTATCAGTACCGAGCGAAGTCGCCGATCAGCCCATGAGTGACGAGGAAACCAAGCAAGGAGCCCTCAACCGAGTCCGAAATGCCAAACAGCGCCACCCTGGCGCAGAGTATTATGTCGGATTGGAAGCGGGCATCGAAGAGAACAAAACCTTTGCGTGGATGATTGTGGAATCAGACCAGCAACGCGGAGAATCACGCAGTGCCTGTTTGATGTTGCCACCGCTGGTATTAGAGCGTTTACGCCAAGCTAAAGAGCTCGGCGATGTGATGGATGAAGTATTTGGAACTGAGAATATTAAACAAAAAGGCGGAGCCATTGGCCTTTTAACCCGCCACCATCTCACCCGCAGCACGGTTTATCATCAGGCCTTAATTCTCGCTCTGATCCCCTTTATTAATCCAGAACATTATCCGTCAGCTTAGTGAGTATCAGTTGAAGCGCTGATTCGCTTCAACTCATCGAATTCCTCAGTAAACACTCGGCTTAGCCAGTGATGTCATTAGGCTTCTGACGATGGAGGCGGCATAAGCAGTTGAGCTAATGCCGCTTTCTCATCCTCACTCCGAGACTTGAGCTCATTCGAACCACGCGTGATAGTTGCAATCCCAACCCCAAGCATTTGGCTTATTTGGCGCTGAGAGAGATCGCCTTGCAGCAGCTCATGCACAATATTCACTCGAGCTACTAATGCTTCACGCTCATCCGGCGTCATCAACATGGTCAGTAGCATTTCGTGCTGCTCTTGCTGCACGGCTTGCTTAACCAGATCCAACACTTGCTGCCACTCACTAAAAGAAGGTTGCTGTACCATAGTTGTACTCGTTAAGTGATACACCGGCTTATTGTAGTGCAGCAAGTTGAGGAATCAATACTTTGTATTTAACTCATGCTCATTCAAGAAGCGGCCTTGCACGCCCATCAAATCCCGATAGTAGGTTTCAAACATCAAAATGTTCTGCACATAACCGCGGGTTTCAGCAAAGGGGATTGCCTCAATAAAGCCATACGCATCCAGCTTACCTTGGCTACGTTTCAACCAACTATCGACCCGACTTGGTCCTGCATTGTAGGCAGCAAAAGCCAAGATTCGGTTCTGGTCATAACGCTCAAGCAAACTGCTGAGATAACGGCTACCGATCTCAATATTCTTACCCACTTGATAGAGTTCGTCAGGATTGGAGTAGCTCAATTGGTATTTCCTTGCCGTGTAGCGCGCAGTATCCGGCATAATCTGCATTAAGCCCCGTGCGCCAACGGGTGATTGCGCATCTGGGTTAAGCGCACTTTCTTGTCTGGCTAAAGACATTAATGTGATCGGATCTACACCATTTTTTCGACCATGCAAGGTAAACAAGTTCTGATGTACGACAGGAAAACGCAGTTGATTGTTATCCCAGAGGCTGGCGGAAATGGTCGCCGCAATAGTCATCTGATACCAACCTGAATCTGCGGCATACGCTGCCAACATCTCTTTTTCTTTCTGAGAAACTCGATCAAGCAACCAACGCCATTCACTTTTTGCCGCCGACACTTTATCCAAGGCAATCAGTTCATCAATTCTGGCCAGCGCTTTTTTATGAGCTTTAATCTGCTTCATATCCAGCGTTACTGTACTGGTCGGATAATTGACCGACTGCTGCAAAATTTTGGCTGCCGCTACGCTGTAAAAACTGCGTTGTCCAAGCAAAGCTTTTAAGCGCTCGGTACCTTCTTTTTTCTTACCCAGCGCGATTTCACTGCGACCTTGCCAATATTGCCAACGCAGAGTTTTACGCTCTTGCTCTGGTAACACCGCAATCCATTGACTCAAACCACGCCAATCATTCTCACGCAGTGCTAGTCGAATACGCGCTTCAATCAAACGCACATCTTGGCTAGTGCGAGTCACCTCATCACGCCATTTAGCAATCGCAGCCTCTTCAGTATCCATCAAACGGATTGCAATAAAACGAGCTACTCGCCCTTTCTGCTCTTGATTCCAGCCTTGGGCTTTCGCGACATCATTGAAGACAGCTTGTGCTTCTTGAGGCTCTGATCTTGCCCACTTTTGTAACGCCAACTCTGCTAACTTTTGATTAATCGGATCTTGCGATGCTTTACGGCTGTAAGCTAACACTCGCTCAGGTTTATCAAATAGCTCAAGCATGCCTTGCGCTTTCGCTTGTGATTTTTTGCCATCCAGCTTCTTCTGTAGATAGACGATGAGGTTACGGTTACGGCCTTCAAAAGCGAGTAAAGCCCGTTTTAAAACCCAATCGTCACTCAAGCCCCCAACGCGATCCCACTCGGCAAATAACGGATCACAAGCATCGGCGATACTGGCACCGTTAAGCCACAGCTTTTTCGCACCTTCAAACGCCTCATTACGCTTTCCGGTTTGCAGTTTGGCGTTGTAGTAATGGCATTGGTAAGTTTCGCCATTGGGCAGTTGAGTTTGAAATTGCAGCAATGCCGACCATTTTTTGTTGCGCGCTAAAGCGTCTAAATAGGGTGCGGCGATCCGAGCTGAAAAAGGGTACTCTTTATGACTATCGATAAAATTGCGTACTGCGATCGGCGGCTTACTGCCGAGATCGATAAGAAAAGCGCGATAATCGAGATAAGGGGTTAAGGGATAGCTATCGATCTGCTTACGAATACGTTGGTATTGAGCGACATTCTTTTCGTCCAACCAACGCTGCGCTTTATCATATTGAGCTCTCTGCGCTTCCAAATCCAAAGTACTGGCGCTCGCTGAGCCCACTGCCCATACCGTGGTGAACATCAAGATCGAAACAAGGCTACGCGGCTTAAATACCGTCAGGCGCGTCATGAGATCTCATCCTTAAAATCAGTGTGATAACAAATTATTACGCGTAATCTCGCCATAAATGTAAAGGCAAGTGAAGTAAACTTAACGCAAATAATGCAACATTTTATTGAATTTCCCACTATCGCGAACGATGAAATAAAATCTTTGCATATTAATCGACTTATTCATCATTAACACCTTGGTGAATCAGGGTAATTGTATTGGCTGAGTGCAAAGAGTTCGCGCTCCACTCTCATTAGATAAGAAAGCGATTAAGAATTTTTTACACTGGCTGAAATGCGGGTGCTCTAGTAACAAAAAGTCTTGCTTTGGTATAGAATGGCGACTTTATTCCGTTTGAAAGATTAGGAACGATCGGCAATGGCTGAATACGTATATACCATGTCTCGGGTGAGCAAGATTGTGCCACCCAAGCGTCAAATTCTGAAAGATATCTCCTTGAGTTTCTTCCCGGGTGCCAAAATTGGTGTTCTGGGCCTTAACGGTGCGGGTAAATCGACCCTGCTGCGTATCATGGCAGGCATTGACAAAGACATCGACGGTGAAGCTCGTCCACAACCCGGTTTGAAAGTGGGTTATCTGCCCCAAGAGCCTAAGTTGGATGAGAGTAAAACCGTACGTGAAGTTGTCGAAGAAGCCGTTGCGGATGTGGCTTACGCGCTTAAGCGTCTTGATGAAGTTTATGCCGCGTACGCTGAGCCTGATGCAGACTTTGATGCTCTGGCTAAAGAACAGGGTGAACTGGAAGCGCTGATCCAAGCGAAAAATGGCCACAACCTAGATAATGCTCTAGAGCGTGCCGCCGATGCACTGCGCCTACCAGAGTGGGATGCGCAAGTGAAATTCCTCTCTGGTGGTGAGCGTCGTCGTGTGGCGATCTGTCGTCTACTGCTGGAAAATCCAGACATGCTGCTGCTCGACGAACCCACCAACCACTTGGATGCCGAATCGGTAGCTTGGCTGGAGCGTTTCTTGGTCGATTACGCAGGGACTGTGGTCGCGATTACCCACGACCGTTACTTCCTCGATAACGCGGCAGGCTGGATTCTGGAACTTGACCGTGGTGAAGGTATTCCATGGCAAGGTAACTACACTTCATGGCTAGAGCAAAAAGATGCTCGTCTGAAGCAAGAAGCGTCTCAAGAGAAAGCGCGCCAAAAAACCATTGAGAAAGAGCTGGAATGGGTTCGTCAGAATCCAAAAGGTCGTCAGGCTAAATCGAAAGCTCGTATGGCACGTTTTGAAGAGCTGCAAAATACTGAGCACCAAAAACGTAACGAAACCAACGAGCTGTTCATCCCGCCCGGTGAGCGCCTAGGTGACAAAGTGATTGAAGTGAAAAACCTCACCAAATCATTCGATGGTCGTGTTCTGATTGATGATCTTTCTTTCAGCATGCCAAAAGGCGCGATTGTCGGCATCATCGGCCCGAACGGTGCGGGTAAATCAACCCTATTCAAAATGCTGAGCGGTGTAGAAAAGCCGGATTCAGGCACGATCGAGCTGGGTGATACCGTGAAACTGGCCTCGGTGGATCAGTTCCGTGACAGCATGAACGACAAGCACACCGTATTCCAAGAGATTTCTGAAGGTGCGGATATCATTCGCATCAACAACTTCGAAATCCCTGCTCGTGCTTACTGTTCACGCTTTAACTTCAAAGGCGTTGATCAGCAAAAAGTGATTGGCGAGCTGTCTGGTGGTGAGCGTAACCGTGTCCACTTGGCCAAACTGCTTAAAGCGGGCGGCAACGTGCTGTTACTCGACGAACCTACCAACGATCTGGACGTCGAAACCCTGCGTGCTCTGGAAGAAGCGCTACTAGAATTCCCGGGCTGTGCTATGGTGATCTCGCATGACCGTTGGTTCCTAGACCGTATTGCCACCCACATCCTAGATTACCGTGATGAAGGTAAAGTGAACTTCTACGAAGGTAACTACACCGAGTACATGGAGTGGCTGAAGCAGACTCTGGGCGCACAAGCAGCAGAGCCTCACCGTATTAAGTACAAGCGCATTACCAAGTAAAATATCGTCGAGTATCACACTCAGAAAAGGTCGCCATGCGGCCTTTTCTTTTGCTCCACAGAAACCGAGTTTGTGATTGAGTAAGCTTATTTCAGCATACATCCGGTGATTTAATGTACCCTTTGCTATGCTTGTCCTATCTATACGTCGTCTTTGTCAGAGAGAACGCCATGATCGAAAAACGTCGCTTTTCACGCATCCTGTATCAAGCGCCAGCCACCCTAAGCCAAGGCGATAAACAACTGTCGACTTGCATTCAGGATCTATCGCTGCACGGTTTGCTGCTCTGGTCAGAAGATGAGCCGGATTTAGATACTCACGCCTTAGTGGATGTGGTTTTTAGCCTACCAGAAAGCGATGTAACCATATCCCTCAGCGCAAAAGTCATCAGCATCCAAGAGCGGATCATTCGAATGGCGATCAGCCATATTGATATTGAAAGCATTGCGCACTTACGTCGCTTAGTAGAGTTGAATGTGGGCGATGACAGCTTACTGCACCGAGACTTAGAGCATCTTTCTGATTTAGGACTGCATGAGTAATCCCAAGCCCAAATCGACTTGGGATGTTATTGACAGTGACGGTGAGAGGCGAATGGTGCATTAACCTCTGTGGATCGCATCATTCGCTTGTTTGAGCAAGTTTTGGCTCTCATGCATAAACTGCTGTGAATAATCACCAAACCACTGGCTAACTCGTTCAAATTGAGCCACAAAACTCGCCTTATCGCCCGCGCTCACCAACTCAACCGCCTCGCTTAAGCAGCGATGAAAACGCTGGATCATCTCAATATTTTCTGGTGATGAGAGAATAATATCGCCGTACAGATGGGGATCTTGCCCAAATAGCCGTCCGACCATAGCAAGCTCTAAACGGTAAATCGGTGAACTGAGTTTCAGCAGTTGTGCCAAGTTCGGGTTCTCTTTGGTCAGATGCAAGCCATAAGCAAAGGAAGTGAAGTGGCGCAGAGCTTGAATAAGTGTCATACCACGATCATGTTCAGTCGCATCAATCTGACACAAGCTTGCGCCCCAAATAGCAAACTGTTGCAAGAGCCATTGGTAGTGTTTATTGCCTCGACCATCACAGTAAACAATCACCTGCTTCGCCAAGCTGGGAACGTCTGGACCAAACATAGGGTGCAGCCCAACCACTGGACCTTTGTGCACTTGTAGCATGGCGGCAAGCGGCTTGGCTTTGATTGAGGTGAGATCGCACAAAATGCAATCATCCGGTAACTGGCGCAGCTTTTCGATAACACCGAGCGTCAAATGGATAGGTACCGTGACTACCACTAAGCCTGCATCACTGAGCAGTTCATCCGCTTTGTCCCAATCTTGGCTACCCAGCACTTTGACTTGATAGCCAGAGAGTTTAAACATACGGCCAAATAGTCGCCCAAGCTGACCGTTACCACCAATGATCACCACGGAACGTAACTCAGGATTGAGGCATTTAAAGCCGGAGTCCTTTTCACTGGCGTAGGATTCACGCATGGTTCGGCGCAAAATATCTTCAATCAGTTGGGGCGGAACACCTTTGCTTTCCGCTTCCGCTCGACGTGAAGCGAGCATTGCCGCTTCACGATCGGGGGCATAAATCGGTAACCCATATCGACTTTTCACTTGCCCGACCTGCTCCACCAATGCCAGACGGCGGGCCAGTAGCTCCACCATCTTCTTATCGACTTCATCGATTTGGTCGCGTAACTGATTCAACTCTACGGCCATGTTCTATCCTTGTTATCCTTGCAAACGATTGTGCAAAAAGGGAATAAGTTCCTGATGCGCACGACGTAATAATGCCTCAGTCGTTGACCAATTTATACAGCCGTCAGTGATCGAGACTCCGTATTGCATTTTTTCACGAGGCAGATCCGAAGACTGATTTCCTTCATTGAGATGGCTTTCAATCATCAGGCCAATGATCGAGCGATTGCCTTCACGAATTTGGTGAATCACATCTTCTGCCACCAATGGCTGACGACGGTAGTCTTTACGTGAGTTCGCATGGCTGCAATCCACCATCAAAGAGGGTTCCAAACGCGCTTTTTGCATCTCTTCTTCACATTCTGCGACAGAAACCGAATCGTAGTTGGTCTGTTTGCCACCACGCAAAATCACATGCCCATTCGGGTTGCCTTGTGTAGTGAGCAGTGCCACTTGTCCTTCACGGTTAATTCCCATAAAGCGGTGACTGGAGGAGGCGGCCTGCATGGCATTAATCGCCGTTGCCAAGTTACCATCCGTGCCATTTTTAAAGCCGATTGGCATGGAAAGGCCACTTGCCATCTCGCGGTGAGTTTGTGATTCCGTGGTGCGCGCACCAATCGCCGCCCAACTAAAAGTATCCGCCAAGTATTGCGGGCTAATCGGGTCCAACGCTTCGGTTGCCAGTGGAATTTCCATTTCGGCCAAATCGACCAAGAGTTGACGCCCAACATGCAGGCCGTGTTCGATATCAAAACTGCCATCAAGATGCGGATCGTTAATCAGCCCTTTCCAACCGACCGTAGTACGCGGTTTTTCAAAGTACACGCGCATTACGATGTAGAGCTGGTCGCTCAGCTGCGCCGAGAGTGCTTTGAGTTTTTTGGCGTACTCTTTCGCCGCATCCACATCATGAATTGAGCAAGGACCACAGACGATCAGCAAGCGAGGATCGCGTTTGTGGATAATGTCCGCCACCGTCTGACGTGACTCACGAATAAACTTACGCGCCTTGTCACTGAGTGGAATCTTGGCTTTTAAGGCATCTGGGGTGATCAATATCTGTTCATCACTGATATTCACATCACTCAATTCACTTTTTTTCATCTCATCACCTGTAATTTATTATTTACACACCCAACAAGGTGAGCTGGAAACTTAAACAGAAAACACGTTAACAGGCTTTAAAAACAATGCAAGTGTAAATTTAAACCAACATTTAATGTAAACTAAAAATTACACCACTCATTTAATGACACTTGGCACACAAACTGGGGAATAAAGCGTGTTTTGTTCGCTTTGAGTATCTTAAAATAAGCCGTTTTTCCGCTCAGACGATGGACAGGTTATGGATCTCATCCTCTCATTACTGCAACAGATGTGTGTTTACCTTGTTCTCGCCTATATGTTGAGTAAAACGCCGATCTTCATTCCTTTACTTAACATTTCTGGTCGGTTTGACCACAAAATCAGTGTTTATGTTCTGTTTTCGCTGTTTTGCATTATGGGCACCTACTTTGGCCTGCAGATCAATGATGCGATTGCCAATACGCGTGCCATCGGCGCTGTAATGGGTGGTCTGTTTGGTGGACCTGTGATTGGTTTTGCGGTTGGCCTCACCGGAGGCTTACACCGCTATACCTTAGGGGGATTTACCGATCTCGCCTGCGCGATTTCCACCACCGCTGAAGGTTTAATTGGCGGCTTGCTACACACCTATTTGCTGCGCAAAGGCAAAGGGAAATTACTGTTTAGCCCAAGTATTGTCTTTGCGGTCACCTTATTTGCCGAAATTGTGCAGATGTTGATCATCTTGGTCGTGGCGAAACCGTTTGAACAGTCTTATGCGCTGGTTTCCACCATCGCCGCGCCAATGATCATTGCTAACTCAGTCGGTGCCGCACTGTTTATGAGCATCCTGCTCGATCGCAAAACCATTTTTGAAGAGTATTCCGCGACGTTTTCTCGCCGCGCTCTGAATATTGCCGAGCGTTCTGTTGGTATCCTTGCTGCCGGTTTTAACCCAGAAAATGCCAACAAAATTGCCCGAATCGTGTATGAACAGACCAATGTCGGCGCGGTCTCGATCACCGATCGCGAAAAAATCCTCGCCTTTGTCGGGATTGGCGATGATCACCATAAACCGAATACACCGATCAGCTCGCAGAGCACGCTCGATGCGATTAATCGCAACGCCATCATCTATCTCGATGGCAAAGAGCATCCTTATCAATGTTCTTTGTCTCCGACCTGCAAACTGGGGTCTGCGTTAATCATTCCGTTGCGAGCAGGCGATCGGGTGATCGGCACCATCAAACTCTACGAACCGAAACGTAAGCTGTTTTCCACCATCAATATGTCAATGGCACAGGGCATCGCCCAACTGCTATCCAGTCAAATTCTGTATGGCGAATATCAGCAAAAACAAATCCTGCTCTCGCGGGCGGAAATCAAACTGCTGCAAGCGCAGGTTAATCCGCATTTTCTGTTTAACGCACTCAACACCATCAGTGCGGTGATCCGCCGCGAGCCAGATAAAGCTCGCGAGCTGATTTTGCATCTGTCGCAATTTTTCCGCAGCAACCTCAAACAAAACGTCGAAACCGTCACTTTGCGTGAAGAGCTTGCCCACGTGAACGCTTACCTCACTATTGAAAAAGCGCGCTTTAGTGACAGGCTCGATGTGGAAATTGCGATTGATGATGCCCTGCTAGAACGTAATGTCCCCAGTTTCACTTTGCAGCCTTTGGTGGAAAATGCCATCAAACACGGCACCTCTAACCTACTCGAAGCTGGCAAAGTGCGCATTTACAGTGAAATGGTTGAAGGGGGAATGCGCGTCGTGGTGGAAGACAACGCCGGGCTCTATCAACCTCCGAGTGAAGATTATGATGGTTTAGGGATGCAAATTGTTGAAAAGCGCCTCACCAACAAATTTGGTCTTAAGTCAGGGCTACAGATTGAGGTCGCGCCACAAGAATACACGCGAATGAGCTTTGTCATTCCACAGCAAGGCACTTACTAAGGGATTAACATGTTATCTGCACTACTCATTGACGATGAACGCTTTGCCCGTGAAGAGCTCGCGGAACTCTTAGCGGAAAGTGGCCAGATTGAGGTCATCGGCCAAGCCAGCAATGCAATTGAAGGGTTGAAAAAAATCAATCAGCTCAAGCCAGATGTGGTGTTTTTGGATATTCAGATGCCGCAAATTTCGGGCATTGAGCTGCTAAGTATGCTTGACCCAGAGACCATGCCTGATGTGGTGTTTGTTACCGCCTACGATCAATATGCGCTGCAAGCGTTTGAAGACAATGCGTTTGATTACCTACTCAAACCCGTGGATACCGAACGTTTAGCCAAAACCGTGCAGCGTTTGCTGCGCCAACATAAGAAAAGTGACTACTCACCACTGACGCAACCCAGCTTAGATCAGATCCCTTGCACGGGTTTAAACCGAATTGTGCTACTGCCGATTAATGAAGTGGAATTTGCCTACAGTAACATCAGTGGCGTCAATGTGCAGACTGCGCAGCAAAAAGCGACCAGTCAATTGACCTTGAAGGTGTTGGAAGAGAAAACCGCGTTAGTGCGCTGCCATCGCCAGTACTTGGTGAATTTGAAAGCGATTCGCGAAATTAAACTGTTAGAAAACGGGCTGGCGGAGATGATCACTCATGCAGGCCATAAGGTTCCGGTCAGCCGCCGTTATCTTAAAGAACTGAAAGAGATGCTGGGATTTTACTGATCCCAGCTCTACTTCGATGAGGAAAACTATTCGGAGAACTGCTCGATTAAGCGCTGCATATTGGCTGACGCTTGCTGCCAACGCTCTGCACGCTTCAGTTCACTGTAGCTGAATTGCTGTTTTTTCAGCAGTGCTGTGGCTTGAGGCACTTCCATGATCGGTAGGTGATCCAGCACTTCGACCGCCGCCTCACGCTTGTTACACATCAAAATCATGTCACACCCCGCGACCAAGGCTTGATGAGATCGCTCAACTGGCCCGCCCATCACGGCTGCGCCTTCCATGCTCAAATCATCAGAGAACACGATGCCTTTAAAGCCGAGTTCTTCACGTAACACTTGCTTTAACCAGTAGCTCGAACCGCTCGCAGGTTGAGCATCGTAATGCGGATACACCACATGTGCTGGCATCATAGCATCCAGCACTCCTGCCTCAATTTGTGCACGGAAAATCGCCATGTCTTGCGCAATCGTCTCCCGCTCATCGTAAGGGGTTTCTAAATGGGAATCGGCAATCACCGCGCCATGACCGGGAAAATGTTTGCCTGTGGTCGCCATACCGACGGCTTTCATGCCGCGCAGAAAAGCACTGCTGTGCTTAAGTACAGTTTGAACATCTTTACCAAAAGCACGGTTGCCAATCGCTTTACACGCAAAGCCCATATCAAGTACAGGCGCAAAACTTAAATCGACATCGTGTGCAATCAGCTCTGCCGCCATCAACCAACCGCCCTGCTCAGCAAGCTCAACGCCATTCTCAGCACGCGCGTAATACTGCGCAGGGGGAATGCGAGAAAAGCCTTCACGGAAACGCTGCACGCGGCCACCTTCTTGATCGACACCAATCAAAATCGGTCTTTTCGCCGCTTGACGGATCGCTTTATTAAGCGCCAGCAATTGCTGGTTATCGTGATAGTTGCGACCAAACAGAATCACACCACCCACCGTTGGGTGCTGCAGAATTTCGCGATCTTCGGCACTCAGTTCGTAACCGGCCACATCCAACCAAAGCGGTCCCATGCTTGCTCCTTGAAAAAATTGGCAAAATTGTCACAAGCCACGAGGTTATTCAGTTTATTTTTCAATTACAATGCCTTTGTTTGAATATGACAGAGGGATAACCAAATGGCAGAACGCGAACTCTATATCGGTGTGATGTCGGGAACCAGTTTGGATGGTGTGGATACCGCTTTAGTGGCACTGCAAGACGATAACATCGAACTGCTGGCTCACCACGACTACCCTATGCCTGCCGACCTCAAGCAGCGGCTGCTCAATGTCTGCATCGGCCAGCCAACCACCTTGATTGCGATGGGTGAATTGGAGCACGATCTGGGTCATCTGTTCAGTGATGCTGTGCTGGCACTTTTGCAGCACAGTGGCTATCGTGCCGAGCACATTCGTGCGATCGGCTGTCATGGACAAACCGTGTTCCATCAGCCTACCGGCACCAAACCTTTTACCATGCAAATTGGCGATGCCAACATTATCGCGGCGCGCACAGGCATTACGACTGTCGCCGATTTTCGGCGCAAAGATGTTGCGCTCGGTGGGCAAGGCGCACCGTTAGTTCCCGCGTTTCATCGCACGATTTTTCATGCTGAGCAATCGACCGTGGTCGTGCTCAATATCGGGGGGATTGCCAATATTTCGGTGCTCAAGCCCAACGGTGGAGTGGTGGGCTATGACACAGGCCCCGGTAATATGCTGATGGACAGCTGGTGCCAAAAGGAACGTAACCAGCCTTACGATAAAGATGCCCTGTGGGCCAAACAAGGCAGCGTGAATGCCGCATTACTTAGCCATTTAAAACAAGACCATTACTTTGCTCTGCCAGCACCCAAAAGCACAGGCCGCGAGCTGTTTAATCTGCCTTGGTTAGAAACGCAGCTCGCCACGTTTTCGGTTGATGCCACCGATGTGCAACGCACCTTGTGTGAATTCACCGCGCAAACCATTGTTGAGCAAGTCGCACCATTCGCCGAAGGGCCACAACCACAGCTTTTAGTGTGTGGCGGCGGTGCGCAAAATCCTTTACTCATGGAACGCTTACAAGCCTTGCTGCCAAGCTGGCAAGTTGCCCCGACCACCCAAATGGGCGTGGATGGCGATAATATGGAAGCCATGGCTTTCGCTTGGCTGGCACAAAGGCGCATTCACGGTTTACCCAGTAATTTGCCCGCCGTGACGGGCGCATCACGTCTTGCGAGTCTTGGCGTGATTTACTACCCCGATTAATCGCTACAGGAATTTTTATGACCAACGATGCACTTATTGCCGCACTTTCTCATCTGGTTTCCGAAGGTCGTAACCCCGATACGATGGATATTGATTTGCTCTCGTCGCAAGAGATTGTCGAGCGGCTTAATCAACAAGACAAACAAGTGCCACTGGCGGTGGAAGCGGTATTGCCGCAGATTGCCCAAGCGGTTGATAAAATCACTGCCGCCTTCAAACAAGGTGGCCGCTTGATCTACTTAGGGGCAGGTACCAGCGGTCGTCTGGGTGTGCTGGATGCCTCAGAATGCCCACCCACTTTCGGAGTGAGCGATCAAATGGTGATTGGCCTGATTGCCGGAGGCAAAGAGGCAATGTTTACCGCACAAGAAGGGGCGGAAGATAACGCCACGCTGGGCGCACATGATTTACAGCAAATCGACTTTAGCAGCAAAGATGTGCTAGTCGGGATTGCGGCGAGTGGCCGCACACCTTATGTGATTGGCGCGTTAGAGTACGCCAATGATTTAGGCGCGACCACCATCGCACTCTCGTGCAACCCTGATTCTCCGATTGCCGAAATCGCCCAGATTGCCATTTCTCCGGTCGTTGGGCCGGAAGCGTTAACGGGTTCAACCCGACTTAAATCCGGTACAGCGCAGAAGTTGGTGCTCAATATGCTCACGACTGCCAGCATGATCCGTCTTGGTAAAAGCTATCAAAATCTGATGGTCGATGTCCGAGCCACCAACCGCAAGCTGATTGCCCGAGCGGTGCGAATTGTCATGCAAGCGACCGATTGCCAACGCGAAGAAGCAGAAGCACTACTCAAAGAGAGCCACAACAACGCGAAACTGGCGATTTTGATGCATCTGACCGGCATGAACTACGAGCAAGCGACCGCGAAACTCTCACAATCGGACGGCTTCTTACGCCGCGCCATGGAAGAGCACGAAGAGTAATTAGCCAGAGCAAAACGAGAGCCTTATAGGCTCTCGTGCTCATTATTGATTGTACTCATTCCAACCGCGTTGCCACTCCATACGAAAACGCTGCGCCTGCTCTGTACCTTCACAAATCCCTTCATAATATTGGCCGCTCAAGCCAATTTGGTAAGCCACATCAGGGTTACAATATTGCTCTAATCCCTTTTGGTAGCCTTGTTCATAATCACCCAATTTGGCTGAGCCGAGCTCCATTAAGCTTTTATAGCTGCGCTGGGTATGACCAGTCACGGCATCCTGATAACCGATTTGATACCAGTTGCCCTCTTGTACTAACTGTGACTCACTCGCTGCACAAGCGGCAAGCAGCACAATACAGCCCATTACTATCCATTTTTTCATGTTTTACCTTGAGTTAGACGAACGCATTTTGTTGATGAAATGAGCATGCCATTGAATAGCATAGCCTGCTACTCAATTTTCATGCTCACGTCGTAGCTTCAAGTCAGAAGTGGATATATTCAAAACCACTTATTTAGCTAAAACACCGCTTAATTCACCACACGACCACTGACTCGGAAAGCCAGTGAAGCTCGCTTATTGATAAATTACTATCCACAGTGAGCTTAATTCATTAACAAAAGGACAAACGCTATGTTGTGGTTTCTAACCTGTGTCGCAGCCCTCGTTGGCGGTTACTTTATTTACGGAGCTTTCGTAGAGAAAGTATTTGGCATCAACGAAAAGCGTCAAACCCCTGCCCATACAAAAACGGACGGCGTCGACTATGTACCTATGTCCACCCCAAAAGTGTATCTCGTACAATTACTGAACATCGCCGGTGTTGGTCCTATCTTTGGTCCAATCATGGGTGCGCTGTACGGTCCAGCCGCCATGCTGTGGATCGTAGTTGGCTGCATCTTCGCGGGTGCAGTACACGACTACTTCTCAGGTATGCTTTCTATCCGTAACGGTGGTGCTTCGGTTCCATCCATCACGGGTCGTTACTTAGGCAATGGCGCAAAACACTTTATGAACATTTTTGCCATTGTGTTGCTGCTTCTGGTTGGTGTGGTGTTCGTTTCAGCCCCTGCTGGCATGATCACTAACCTGATTAACCAACAAACTGACTTCACCGTCAGCATGACCACCATGGTCGTGATCATCTTCGCTTACTATATTCTGGCGACTATCGTTCCTGTTGATAAAATCATCGGCCGTTTCTACCCACTGTTTGGTGCGCTACTGATTTTCATGTCGGTTGGTTTGATGACGGCGATTGCGTTCTCTTCTGAGCACCAAGTGCTGGGCGGATTTGAAATCAGCGATATGGTGAAAAACCTCAACCCGAATGACATGCCTCTGTGGCCAGCTCTGTTCATCACCATCGCTTGTGGTGCTATCTCTGGCTTCCACGCGACTCAGTCTCCGCTGATGGCACGCTGTATGGAAAATGAGAAGAACGGTCGCTTCGTGTTTTACGGCGCGATGATTGGCGAAGGCATCATTGCTCTTATCTGGTGTACTGTTGCTCTCTCTTTCTTCGGCTCACTGGAAGCGCTGTCTGAAGCAGTGAAAAACGGTGGCCCAGGTAACGTGGTTTACGGTGCTTCTTTCGGCCTGCTGGGTGTGTTTGGTGGTGTGATTGCTTTCCTTGGCGTGGTGATCCTGCCTATCACTTCGGGTGATACCGCGTTCCGTTCAAGCCGTCTGATCTTGGCTGAATACTTCAACATGGAGCAAAAAACACTGCGTAACCGCCTACTGATGGCTGTACCTCTGTTCGTTATCGGTGCAGTGTTGACCCAAGTCGATTTCGGTATCATCTGGCGCTACTTCGGTTTTGCGAACCAAGCGACCGCAGTCATGATGCTGTGGACAGCCACCGCTTACCTAATGCGCCACAACAAACTGCACTGGATCTGTACGCTACCTGCGCTGTTTATGACTACTGTGTGTATCAGCTTCATCCTTAACAGCAGCACGTTAGGTTTTGGCTTACCAATGCAGATTTCAACCATTGCAGGTGTACTGGCTTCTCTGGGTGCTCTGGCTTACGTAGCGAAAGTATCCAAAGGCAAAGGGGAAACCGATCTTGCCGATGAGGAGAAACCACAAGGCGTGACGAAAACCGCTTAATCTCAACGCTTCAATCACCTGATTGAAAACGAAAATGGCTCCCAATCTGGGAGCCATTTTTTTGTGCGATATTCCTTTGCAAAGAAATTGCAAAGAAACCATCCATTTTGGATTCACAAGATGGATGGAGAAATGACTAGTCGACTTGCTTAATTTGCAGCTCTTTAGGCACTTCAAAGAACATGTTCTCTTCGCGGCCAAGCACCTCTTCTACCGACGTTGCGCCGAGCTCTTTGATGCGATCCAAGATTTGGTTTACCAACTCTTCTGGTGCCGAAGCGCCCGCAGTCACCCCAATTAACTGCGCATCAACGAACCACTCAGGGTCGATATCCTGTGGGCAGTCAATCAAGTAACCGGGAGTGCCCAACTTCTCAGCCAACTCCTTTAATCGAGTCGAATTCGATGAGTTTTTCGAGCCCACCACCACCATCACATCGACTTGCTCAGCCAAGATACGCACGGCATCTTGACGGTTTTGGGTGGCATAACAGATGTCATCTTTACGCGGGCCTTGGATCTTCGGAAATACACGGCGCAGCTCATCAATCACATCCGCCGTTTCATCGACTGACAACGTGGTTTGGCTCACATAGTGCAGGTTACTTGGATCTTTCACCTTAGCTTGCAGTGATACGACATCTTCTGGCTTTTCGACCAGATACATGCCGCCTGT
This sequence comes from Vibrio sp. R-1, assembly GCF_035615595.1. Classification (NCBI taxonomy): domain Bacteria; kingdom Pseudomonadati; phylum Pseudomonadota; class Gammaproteobacteria; order Vibrionales; family Vibrionaceae; genus Vibrio; species Vibrio sp. R-1. The sequence continues at coordinate 27,486 of NZ_WPDC01000015.1, forward strand.
ATCACTGGCATACTGCCCCATCGTGCCTTCCACTTCAGGATGGCCAGCATGACCAATCAACACCACTTCCATATGTTTGCGACTGGCACGCGCCACTTCCATATGCACTTTAGTCACCAGTGGACAAGTCGCATCAAATACCGTCAGTGAACGCTCTTTCGCTTCTTGGCGAACCGCTTGCGACACGCCATGAGCCGAAAAAATCACAATGTTATCGTCGGGAACTTCATTTAATTCCTCAACAAAGCGGGCTCCACGCTGCTTTAACCCCTCGACCACAAAGCGGTTGTGCACCACTTCATGACGCACATAAATCGGCGGCTGATAAAGCTCCAGCGCACGCTCAACAATGCTGATCGCGCGATCCACACCCGCGCAGAAACCGCGAGGGTTGGCTAACAGTATTTTCATTGGTTTGCTCATTGCTAGTCGTTATGGTTGGCTATTGTAAGGAAACTCACTCAACAGACAAGATCTCAACATCAAAGGTGATGTCTTGCCCTGCCAATGGGTGATTGAAATCGACAGTAACTGAGTCACCGGCAATCTCCGTGATGATTCCGGGAATTTCCATTCCGTCAGGGCCACTGAAAGCCATAATGGTTCCGACCTCTAACTGTAGATCGCCACCAAGAAACTTACTGCGATCCATGTAATGGACATGATCTGGATTGGGCGCCCCAAACGCATCTTGCGCCGCTAAAGCGACCGATTTTTTCTCGCCCGGAAACATTCCGAGTAAACACTGCTCGAAATTGGGGCTCAGGCTACCATCGCCCATCACTAGCTTGGCCGGTTTTCCTTGATTATGGGTACTGTCGGCAACAGAGCCGTCCTTAAGCTTGATCGTAAAATGCAGGGTAACTGCAGAGTTAGAGGCAATAGGGTTCACGTTATCACTACCTTGTTATTGTTTAACGAACGCCGCTTCACTTTAGCGGAGACGGGCGGGCGCTGATGCCAGCCTTTATAGTAAAAAGCGCCCTCCGAATCAACGGACGGCGCTTGTGGTTATTTGCCGCAGTGTCTTTGCTTTACGGCGCAATGCAGAGCACTAAGACTGACTTGGTGCACTTTTCTTAGCGCGAAAACCATCGAGAATAATCATCGCTGCACCGATACAGATCGTACTGTCGGCCAAATTGAACGCAGGCCAGTGGTAGGTTCCCCAGTAAAAATCGAGATAATCGACCACAAAACCATGCACGATGCGATCAAACACATTACCCACGGCACCGCCAATGATCAGCGCATAAGCAATATTGTTCCACTTATCACTCGCCGGAAGACGACGCATCCAGTAAGCGAGCATGCCGGTGACCACAAAGGCAATACCCGTAAATAGCCAGCGCTGCCACCCTTCCTGATCGCTCAGAAAGCTAAAAGCCGCGCCATAGTTATGCACATACAGCAGGTTAAAGAAAGGCAGCACCTCAATACGGTTTGCCCAACCATAGCCCATGTTATCCATCACAATTAACTTGATCGTGATGTCAGCAATGAACACCAGAAGCGCCAGCCACAGCCAGCGCAATCCAGATTGTTTAAGAGTCAGAGACGAATTCGACATGATGTTTAGCCTGAATTACGCAAACTTGCGTACTTCGCCTTCACCCTCAACGTTAGACACGCAGCGACCACAAATGGTGGTGTGACCTGCAATCGTTCCTACATCAGGGGTGTGGTGCCAACAGCGATCGCACTTCTCAGCTTCAGTTTTGTTCACTTGAACAAACAAGCCATCGATATCGGTCGCCTGTGCAGCCTCGCTCTTCTCAGCCAGTGGTTTCACCACGGCTTTTGAAGTCAGCAGCACGAAACGCAGCTCATCGCCCAGTTTCGCTAGCTTACTCGCCAATGCATCATCAGCAAACAGCACCAATTCCGCTTGCAGTGAACCGCCGATCAGTTTTTCGTTACGAGCGTTTTCCAGCAGTTTGTTGACTGAGCCACGCACTTTCTGAATATCATTCCAGAATGCGTTATTTAGCTCTTCGCCTTCTGCCAAACCAAACAGGCCATCAAACCATTCCGTGGTAAACACGAACTTGTCACGTGCGCTGCCGTCAGCTTGCTGCGCTGGCATTGCGTTCCAAATTTCATCAGCGGTGAATGACATGATAGGCGCCATCCAACGAACCAGAGCTTCCACAATGAAGAACAGAGCGGTTTGACAGCTACGCTGTGCATGACCACCACGTTTGGCTGTGTATTGACGGTCTTTGATCACATCCAGATAGAATGAACCCATCTCGATTGAGCAGAAGTTCATCAAACGCTGTACCACTGCGTGCAGGTTGTAATCCTGATACGCTTGAATGATCTCTTGTTGCGCGGCCAGTGCGCGACCAACAGCCCAACGATCCAACGCCACCATGTCTTCAACAGGAATAATGTCTGTGGTTGGGTTGAAGCCGTTCAGGTTCGCCAAGAAGAAACGTGCGGTGTTACGAATACGACGGTACGCATCAGCAGAACGCTTAAGGATCTCATCTGAAACCGCCACTTCACCAGTGTAATCGGTTGATGCCACCCATAGACGCAGAATATCCGCACCCAGCTTGTTGGTCACATCTTGTGGAGCAACCACGTTACCGATCGACTTCGACATCTTGCGGCCTTGGCCATCAACCACGAAACCGTGCGTCAATACTTCTTTGTAAGGCGCTTTGCCTTTCATCGCCACCGAAGAGATGAGGGATGATTGGAACCAGCCGCGGTGTTGGTCAGAACCTTCTAGGTACATATCCGCTTCTGCGCCGTTGAATTCTTGACGTGCATCCACAACCGCAGAGTGAGTCACCCCTGAGTCAAACCATACATCTAGCGTATCGAGCACTTTTTCATAGTTGGCCGCATCTTCAGCGCCAAGCAGTTCAGCAGTATCGAGATCCCACCATGCTTGAATGCCTTTTTGCTCAACCAGTTGTGCTACTTTCTCAATCAGCTCAGCGCTGTTTGGGTGCAGTTCAGCGGTTTCTTTGTGCACGAACAGTGCAATTGGCACACCCCAAGTACGTTGACGAGAGATACACCACTCAGGGCGACCTGCCACCATACCTTCGATACGGCTTTGACCCCAATCCGGCATCCAATGTACGCCTTTGATTGCCGTCAGAGCTTGTTCACGTAGACCCGCTTGTTCCATAGAGACAAACCATTGTGGTGTCGCACGGAAGATGATCGGCGTTTTATGACGCCAGCAGTGTGGGTAGCTGTGCTCATACGCGTGATGATGCAACAACGCGCCTTTTTCTTTCAGCACTTCCAACACAGAATCGTTGGCTTTAAATACATGTTGACCCGCAAACAGCTCAGTGTCTGGCAGATATACGCCGTTTGAACCCACAGGGTTTGCCACTTCCAAACCGTACTGTTGACCAACGGCAAAGTCTTCTTGACCATGACCCGGCGCAGTATGTACCACACCCGTACCAGAATCGGTCGTCACGTGATCGCCTAAAATGGCAGGCACAGTGAAGGAGTAGAATGGATGTTGGAACTGTACCAATTCAAGATCGGCACCAGTTGCGAAACCAAGGTTATGGAAGTGTTCAATGCCCGCGCGATCCATCACAGATTTTGCCAGCTCAGAAGCCACGATAATGCGCTCTGGTTGCTCACCTTCAACTTGGATCAGTACGTATTCTAAATCTGCACGCAGACATACCGCGCGGTTAGCTGGCAGTGTCCAAGGTGTGGTTGTCCAAATCACAATCGACACATCGCCTTTGCCTTCATGGCCAGCAGACAGACCAAACTTAGCCAGCACAGCGGCTTCATCAGCGGCTTTAAAACGAACATCAATCGAAGGAGAAACTTTGTTTTTGTACTCGACTTCCGCTTCAGCCAGTGCCGAACCACAGTCGGTACACCAGTGAACCGGTTTAAAACCTTTCAGCAAGTGGCCATTGTCGGCAATTTTGCCAAGCGCACGGATAATGTTCGCTTCAGTGACAAAATCCATAGTGCGATAAGGCTTATCCCACTCGCCCAGAATGCCAAGACGCTTAAAGCTCTCTTTTTGGCCTTCCACTTGGCCTGCCGCGTATTCGCGACACTTTTCACGAAATTCGGCCGCGGTGACTTTTTGCCCCGGCTTGCCCACTTTCTTCTCTACCATCAATTCGATCGGCAGACCGTGGCAATCCCAACCCGGAATATAAGGCGCATCAAAACCTGACAGGGTTTTCGATTTAATAATGACGTCTTTAAGAATCTTGTTCAGAGCGTGGCCAATATGAATATCACCGTTGGCATAAGGAGGGCCATCGTGTAATACGAAAGATTTTTTGCCTTTTTTAGCCTGACGGATCGCACCGTACAGGTCTTCTTGATACCAACGTTGCAGCATTTCTGGCTCGCGTTTGGCCAGATCGCCGCGCATTGGAAACCCTGTTTCAGGAAGGTTCAGGGTATCTTTATACTCACTCATCGATTCTTAATTCCGTTATATTGGGCGAAGTTAGACATGTTGTTGCTGGGTGGAATCAACCGAGCAACCCTTAAGCTGACGCAGCCACACCCTTGCTGCTTCAGCATCCAATTCAATTTGTTGCTTTAGTGCCTCAAAAGAGGCGAATTTGCGCTCATCACGTAATTTATGTAACAGCGCGACTTCCAACTGCTTTCCGTACAGGTTGCCTTGAAAGTCAAAAAAGTGCACTTCTAGCTGCTGGCGAACACCATCGACAGTCGGACGATTACCGATATTGGCAACCCCACCGACTGGCGTTGGGCCCAAACCATAGGCTTCAACCACATACACTCCAGAAACCGGAGAAACACAACGTTTCAGTGGAATGTTGGCGGTGGGAAAGCCGATTGTTCGCCCGAGTTTTTGACCATGCGAGACACGACCGCTGATGCTGTAATGGCGCCCCAACATAGCCGATGCACGGCTCAATTGGTCAGCCGCTAACGCTTCACGAATCGCAGTACTACTCACGCGCAGTTGTTGCAAACAGAAGCTTTGGGTGCTCACCACCTCAAAACCTAGGGCTTGCCCTGCCTGTTGTAGCAGCGCAAAGTTACCTTGACGCTCTTTACCGAAGCAGAAATCATCACCAACCACCAGAAACTTAACACCCAAACGGGTCACCAACAAGTCACGAATAAACGTGTGGGCATCCAATTGGGCAAAATGATGGTTGAAATTAACGCACAGCAGGCGATCAACCCCGAGTTTGCTCAGTTGCACAAACTTATCGCGCAGGCGTGTTAAACGCGCGGGCGCTTGTTGTTTGGCAAACAGCTCTAGGGGCTGAGGTTCAAACGTCATCACTACCGAAGGCAAACCCATCTGCTGGGCACGCTGCACCACCTGACTGAGCACTTGTTGATGACCAAGATGAACACCGTCAAAGTTGCCAATCGTCAATACACAGCCGTGATGGCGAGATTGAATGTTATGAATACCGCGTATTAATTCCATCGGAAGATGCTTAAAACCTATATTTTGATTCTCATGGTGCGAAACTGGCGGATTATACCTAAAGCTCGCTACTCTGTCGCCGCTTTTAGATCTTTGAGACGAACACCCAGTAACAGCAAAATAGCCAGATAAGATGCCACGCCAAGGCCAATCAAGCCTGTCAGCGTCAATGTGCGCTGACTGATTCCCCAGCTCAGCCATGTAGCCATAGTGTCTAACTGCCACAAAAGCGCACCAGTCATTACCGCTCCCGCCATCACCAATCGCGCAACAAACCAGACGGTTTTGCGAGTGAGATGATAAACACCTTGTAAGTGCAAGCCACGATAAAGCAGTGCCATATTGAGGAAAGCGGACATCGAAGTCGCGACCGCCAAGCCAACATAGCCGTAAAACCACGCAAAGATCGCGTTAAGCACAATATTGCTGACCATAGCGATAATTCCGTAACGTACGGGGGTTTTCGTGTCTTGACGTGAGTAATATCCCGGCGCTAACACTTTGATCAACATAAAACTGAGCAGGCCAGATGAGTAAGCGAGTAACGAATAGGACGCTTGCTCTACATCGCTTGGAGTAAATTCCCCGCGCATAAACAGCACCATCAGCATAGGTTTTGCCAGTACCATCAAACCCAGCATGGCAGGAATGCCGAGAAACGTGACCATGCGAATGCCCCAATCCATGGTGTGGGCAAAGCCATCACTGTGCGCATCTACATGTTTACGCGATAAGGCAGGCAAAATTACTGTGGCAATCGCAATCCCAAATAAACCGAGGGGGAATTCCAGTAAGCGATCCGAATAATAGAGCCAACTGATTGAACCGGTTTGCAGAAAACTGGCCACGAAGGAGTCAAATAACAAGTTTATTTGACTGACCGATACTCCAAACAGTGCAGGAATCATCAGTGTGCGAATTTTCACCACCCCAGGATCTTTCCAGCCCCATTTAGGCCTAACCAGCACTCCAGCCTTGATCAAAAATGGCAGTTGAAATAAAAACTGGACTAAACCACCTAAAAATACGCCTATTGCTAAGCCCACTTCCGGCTGTTCTAGATTTGGCGAGAGGTACCAAGCACACAGAATCATCATCACGTTCAAGAAAACTGGCGTGAAAGAGGAGACGGCAAACTTACCTAAGGTGTTTAAAATTGCCCCAGACAAGGCAACAAAGGTGATAAACCACAAATAGGGAAAAGTAATCTTGAGCAGTAAGCTCGCTAACTCAAACTTTCCTGCAGCAGGGCCCCCATTCAACCAGTCTAGGAACCAACCTGCGCCAAATAATGCGGTGACTGCGCCAGAGCCGAGCACGCCAATTAGCGTCACTATGGTCACTAAAACACCGAGAGTTCCCGACGCTCGCGCAATTAAATCTCGAGTTTTATTGATATCACCCGAGGCGTGATATTCGGTTAATACCGGGACAAATGCTTGAGAGAAGGCCCCTTCTGCAAATAATCGGCGTAAAAAATTGGGAATTCGGTTGGCAAAAAAGAATACGTCAGCACTTGCGCCTGCGCCCATCAAATTGGCCACAACCACATCGCGCACTAAACCTAAAACACGAGAAATCAAAGTCATAGCACTTACAATGATGCCAGACTTGAGTAAGCGTTTACTCACGGTAACCTCGAACAAAGAGTCAAAACCACATTATCTGATTCGAAAGGATAAGAATGTCATAGTGAGATCAGATAAGTATTAGCATTGGTAAAAAAATGCTGATAGAATCCCCGCCATCTTAACCGCGAAGGCTCTTCGATACCAAGTTTGTTTGGTCCAGTTGGGTTTTTGCACAAATCATTTGACATTAAAGAGCAAATCGGGGATATTTCCCGCCCTTAAAATGTCACCGAACTAAGTTTTTGGGAGTTAGACCCTTGGCAAATAACAAATCTGCTAAGAAGCGCGCTATCCAAGCTGAGAAACGTCGTCAGCACAATGCTAGCCGTCGTTCTATGATGCGCACTTACATGAAGAAAACTGTTGCTGCAATCGCTGCTGGCGACAAAGAAGCTGCAACTGCTGCATTCGCTGTAGTTACACCAATCCTAGACCGCATGGCGACTAAAGGCCTTATTCACAAGAATAAAGCAGCTCGTCACAAGTCTCGCTTCTTTGCTGCTATCAACGCTCTGTAATAGAGTTTGATCTTCAGCAACAAAAAACCGGCCTACGCCGGTTTTTTTATACCTTTTTTTCGACCACCCTACTGATTCGCCTGACAATAAAGACGGTGCAACAGTTCAATCATCGCCTTCACTTCTGTACTGCTCAACGTATAAAACACGGTTTGCGCTTCTTTACGTGTATTCACTAAACCATCACGACGTAGCCACGCTAGATGTTGAGAAAGAGCAGATTGGCTGAGTTCCAAACGGCTGCTCAATTCCCCTACCGACAGTTCATTGTCCAGTAACATACATAAAATTTGCAGTCGCCGCTCATTGGCCATCGCTTTGAGCAAAACTACCGCTTTGGCAGAATTTTTTTCCATCTCTTGGAGATTCATTGGTGCCCCCTTTAAATACGGCATTTTAATTCCAACCCATTCATTCACTTTTCTCTGTCGTTCTAATCACCGATGTCGTAATTCGGTTGAGTGATCATGATGGGTCGAAATGGTGAAAGCGGAGAAAACTCGCTGATAATGATAAAAAACTAATCAAGAACGCTAGTTTATTGTTTTCACTTATCATTGGGTAGTGATCAAAGACTTAACAGTGATAATTATTCACAAAAATAAGTTAGTAAAATCAGCATCACAGACATTTTTTACTGCTGGGTGCTGGATCATGCGTTCAGCGAAGATGACATAATACTCCTCTTTAATCTCATCCACATGTCCGATGAGTTTCAATGATGATTCCGCATCCACTTCTGAGACATAAAAAGAAGGAGCCATAAACACGGCATCACTGTGATAGATGGCAAACGCTTTCATTAAAGCAGAGTCATCAAATTCACCGAGAATATGTGGTTGTAACCCTTGACGATCAAACCACTGCCGCACTTTACGCCCCATTGCGGTTCGACTGCCTGGAACTAACAATTTTTTACTCTGCAACACCGCGGGGAATGGCGCAAAATCCACGTCACCAAAGCTGAAAAAACTCATGCGACTCTCACCGAGTTTTTTACTAAATAAGCCGGGACTTTGGCTCGAATCCACTGGGCAATCAGATAAGATCATATCCAACTTATGCTGGGCTAACTGCTCTAATAGCATCTCATGGGTTGATTCAAAGCAGCGCAGATGGATCCGATTATCTCCGGGTACTGAGGTCAGCAATATTTTGCTCACCAATCTTTTGGATAAGGCGTCTGCCACCCCCACATCAAACAACAAGTTTGAACGCTGGCTATAGTTAACGATATCCAACATTTCATAACTCAAGCCAAACATACGATCAGCGTATTTAAAGACCAACTGTCCCAATTCAGTCGGCTCAATACTGCGGCCATTACGTTTCGTCAACTTACCATCAAGTCGATCTTCCAAAGCTTTGATCTGCCCCGTCACGGTTTGGGGCGTTAAAAACAGAGCATCGGCCGCTTTGGTTACCGAGCCTTGTTTACACACCATCCAGAAATAATAGAGGTGGTTATAGTTAAGATGAGACATGAAATCGACTACCCGCTAGAAATCCCGTTTTCCTTATAACAGATGCGATCTTTTACAACAATAAGTTCGGATAAACCGAAACAATAAACCGTTTAGTTAGGATTTTTCATAAACAAAAATACGAACTGTCATAAACTGATAGCACCCGAGGCCTATCGACAAGCTCATTACACACTTTGTTACAACCCAACCACCAAGTGGCACTGGTCACAAACCCATTATAAAACATAAAGTTAACAAAACTCTTGTCACTCATTTTTTAAGCATGTTGCAATATTGATGAATAACTCATCAGTTACACCGAAATGTCATATTAGTGAAATATTTCCTCTCTACCATCAGCCTCGAATTCAACAATCGACCGAACCCTTAACAACGGTCCACGGAGAAAATAATGATAAACCAAGCAACTTCCCCTGCAGCGCCGATTTCGCTGACCACGAAAGGCCTACGTTGGGCAAACTTGGCTTTCATGCTGTATTTACTACTTCTTGCAGTCGCGATGGTCGGCAGCGGTTTTAAATGGGCAACCGGCGATCAAGCCAAAGTTCTATTTGAATTTGCTTCCCACCCAATTGCAGGATTGATGATTGGTTTAGTGGCAACGGCACTGATTCAATCCTCAAGCACGGTGACTTCTATTATTGTTGGTCTCGTTGCCGGTGGGTTACCGGTTGAAACCGCGATTCCTATGGTGATGGGTGCCAATATTGGTACTACTGTGACCAATACTCTCGTCAGCCTTGGCCATATGCGCTGTAAAGAAGAGTTTCGCCGTGCTTTCGCCAGTGCCACCATCCACGATTTTTTCAATCTTCTCGCGGTGCTGATCTTCCTACCTCTAGAAATGATGTTTGGAATTTTAGAGAAAGTCTCACACTGGCTCGTTTCGCCTCTGCTTGCGACTGGCGATATGAGCATGAAAGGTTTTGATTTTATCAAACCGATTACCAAACCTGTCATCACAGGTCTTGAAACCCAGCTTTCGGTATTGGGTAATACTTTCGGTGGTGTCGCACTTATCGTATTGGGTATTGCGACCATTTTCGTCGCCATTACGGTGATGGGCAAACTGATGAAGAGTTTGATGGTTGGCCGCGCACGTGAAATTCTACAAAATGCGATTGGCCGAGGCCCACTACACGGTATTGCTTCAGGTACAGTGGTTACGGTATTAGTTCAATCATCCTCGACCACAACCAGCCTAATGGTTCCTCTCGTGGGCTCTGGCGTGCTGAAAGTGCGTGAAATCTACCCATTTACCTTAGGTGCGAACATTGGCACTTGTATTACTGCTCTGCTGGCCGCAACGGCAGTCTCTGGTGAGTTTGCTGTGTTTGCTCTGCAAATTGCGCTGGTGCACTTAAGCTTTAACTTGATGGCTACGGTCTTGATTTACGGTATTCCTTTCTTACGCGAACTGCCTATTAAAGGTGCTGAGCTCATCTCAACTTGGGCTTGTAAGAGCAAAATGGTGGTGGTGAGTTACTTATTGGGTGTGTTTGTCGTCATCCCCGGCAGCATTCTTGCCCTAACCGCTTAAGCGTTAAAGCATCATCTGTATAAAAAAAGCTCCCGACCTTCGGGAGCTTTTCCTATGTAAAACCCATCAAAAGCCATACCGCCTGAATAAGGGATTAGACTGAAAACGGGTATTGAATAGGATCGTGGAACTGATATCCGGTGACGTCAAAATCATCCAAAGTGACCCAAGTTTCCAAATCCTGCAGTGTTTTAATCTTTGGATTGATATGGAACTGAGGCGCTGGGAATGGCTCACGTTTTAGCTGCACATCGCGCATCAATTCGAGTTGATCTTGGTAAATGTGCGCATTGACGATCTTGTGATACGCCAAGCCCGGCTTTTTCCCTGTGATCTGTGCCATCAGCGCAAGGAACACATAAACCTGCACCATGTTGAAATTCAAACCCAAGGGCACATCACATGAACGCTGAGTGCTGTTGAGATACAAGGTATCCCCCAGCAATGAAAAATGATGGCTGTACATGCAAGGGCGCAAACACCCCATATGAAATTCACCCGGATTGTAGAAGTTAAGAATTTCACCTCGGTCATCAACGCCACGGCTCAAATCATCAACAATCTTTTTCAACTGGTCAATATGACCACCATCAGGCTTAGCCCAAGCTCTACCCTGAACTCCATACACGCGTCCCATGTCATCCTCACCTTTACGGTAAGGATTGTTGAGCCATGCTTGGTTTAAATTGGCATTAGCATCCCAGGTTTTGGTACCTAATTGGCGAAAATCCGCCGCATTATCGTAACCACGAATATAGCCGAGCAACTCGGCCACGGCGGCTTTCCAAAAACTCTTGCGTGTAGTCACTAGAGGAAACTGATTGTTGCCCACATCGTAGGTCAAATCGGCATTAATCACAGTCAAACAACGCTTGCTCGTTCGTTCATTTTCAACCCAAACACCTTGATCGACGATGCGCTGACAAAGATCTAAATACTGTCTCACCTAACTACCCTATTTTGCTGCTACACGGTCTTGATACAAACCGCGCTTGTAAGACCAAACCATCATCAAAATACCGATGATCACCATAGGTAAGGAGAGGATTTGCCCCATTGAAATGAAACCACCAAACAGCCCCAACTGAGCATCTGGCTCACGGACGTATTCCACAAGGAAGCGGAATGTACCGTATCCAGCTAAAAACAGTCCGGATACGCTGCCTAGCGGACGAGGTTTACCAATAAACCAATTAAGAATAAAGAATAGAACCACGCCTTCTAAGGCGAATTCATAAAGCTGTGAAGGATGGCGCGGCAGTGGGCCACCATTAGGGAATACAAAAGCCCAAGGCACATCCGTTACTCGTCCCCAAAGTTCACTATTCATAAAGTTACCGATACGTCCCATCCCCAAACCGAATGGCACCAAGGGGGCAACAAAATCGGCCACACCAAAGAAGGTGCGTTGGTTTTTACGCGCATACCAGAACATGGCGGTGATCACACCCAATAAGCCGCCATGGAAGGACATACCGCCAGTCCAAACTTTGAATAAATAAAGAGGGTCAGCAAGGAACAGATCAAAATTGTAGAAGATCACATAACCAACTCGGCCACCGATCACTACACCTAAAAAGCCGGCGAATAACAAGTCAGAGACTTGCTCACGCGTCCAACCACTGCCCGCGCGATCCGCTCGGCGATTGGCCAACCACATAGCAAAAAGGAAACCCACCAAATACATCAAGCCATACCAGCGCACCGCTAGAGGGCCGATCGAAAACAATACGGGGTCAATATTGGGAAACTGCAGATAACCCTGAGGCATAACAAACCTTCTCTATAAACAATGAGTATTACTGGAACAACATGGTCACAGCGACGCACATTAAAAAAATGGCAAAGAATCGCTTAAGCCTTGCTGTTGGCATTTGGGTGGCAAGTTTAGCGCCAATTCGCGTGGTAAGCATCGATGTTGTAGCAATCGCTAACAATGCAGGTAAATAAACATAACCAAGGCTGTATTGTGGCAAGTTCTCCACTTGATAACCGTGCAAAATAAAACCAATCATGCCCGATATCGCAATCGCAAAACCACAGACCGATGAAGAACCTATCGCCTTTTTCATTTCAATGCCATGTCGATTCAAAAAAGGCACCGATAAAGAACCGCCGCCAATACCGGCCAAACTTGAGATCACCCCAATTCCGGTACCGCACAAGGTGGTAATCCATGCACTTGGCATTGGATGATTTTGCAATGCACGTATCGAACGGTACATCTGCACACTCAAACAGAGCACAATGACCCCGAACACTTTGGGTAAATATTGGCTTGGGATCCATTCTGCAACCACTGAGCCTAAAAACCCACCGACCACCACACCCGGCATTAACCATTTCACGACAAACACATCGACATTACCCAGCTTTAGATGGTTTAGTGCCGATGAGCCTGATGTGAGTATGATCGTCGCTAACGATGTGGCCAGCGCAAGCTGCATCACAATCTCGGTCGAGATGCCAGCATAAGGCAGTAAAAACAGTAGAGCGGGGACCACTAGTAAGCCGCCACCAATACCCAATAAGCCAGCAAGCACACCCACCACTGCCCCTAACAGCAGCAGTATAGCTAAGAGTTCAATATTCACATTTGGTTCCTATTTTTTGCCTGCACGGACAAAACCTGCAAAACCGTGTTTTTCGATATAGGCGAGCATCATATTGTAGATTTCTCGTCCATAAGGTTGGGTTAATGCCTGCTCAGCGAGCTGGGTTAATTCCGCCAGTTCAGAGTGTCGCACCAGATATTTCACTTTAGCGACGTTAGACGTGTTCATACTTAAGGTGGTGTAGCCTAACCCTATCAACAGCAAAGCACCAATCGGATCTCCGGCTAACTCACCACAGACACACACGGGTATTTGATGGGTCGCACAAGTCTGTTGGATCTGCTTCAGAGCCATCACCACCGCAGGATGCATAGATTCATACACATCCGCCACACGCGCATTGTTACGATCCACGGCAAGCAGATATTGGGTCAAATCGTTTGTACCGACAGAGACGAAATCAATTTTATCGGCAATCAGTGGCAGCAGATACAGCATCGAAGGTACTTCGAGCATGATCCCGATTTGCGGCATCACCACGCGTGGATCTTGTTGCAAAACTTCTTGATAGGCTTGATAGATAAATTTCAGCGCATCATCCAGCTCTTTGGCACCGGAAATCATCGGCAGCAAGATGGATAAATTCCCCGACTCCGCACTTGCTCTGAGCATGGCGCGCAGTTGGATAATAAAAATGTCAGGATGATCTAAGGTAAAACGGATACCACGCCAACCGAGAAATGGGTTGTCTTCTTCAATCGGCAAGTAAGGTAAAGGCTTATCACCACCGATATCGAGCGTACGCATAACAACACGTTGATGAGGGTAAGTGTTCAGTACATGCCGATATTGCTGAGTCTGCTCCTCTTCTGAGGGAAATCGGTGCTGCAGTAAGAAAGAGATTTCTGTGCGATACAACCCAACGCCATCCACCCCTTGATTGACGGCAATACTGGTATCGGCACTCAAACCGGCATTCAGTAACAATTCGATTCGTGCGCCATCAAGAGTACATGCGGGCTCACGAATCGCCTCATTGACCATGCGCGACAGCTCACGCTCTTCATTCGCTAAGGCACGATACTCATTCAGAATGGTTTTCGAAGGCGAAATGAATAACTTACCGCTGTAGCCATCGACAATGCCTTTTTTGCCATTCAGATCGCGCAGGTTAATCGATACCCCCATCACCGCAGGAATGCCTAACGCGCGCGACAAAATAGCCGCATGGGAGTTGGCCGCGCCTTCAAGAGAGACGACAGCCAGCAGCTTATCTTTGGGCAGTGCGGCTAACACGCTCGCGGTCAGCTCTCGCACCACCAAGATAACCGGCTTATCGATTTTGGGCTGATTGGTTTCGGTATTGAGCAAGAAAAACAGTAAACGTTGTCCTAACTCACGAATGTCTTGCGCTCGCTCTCGCAGATAAACATCCGACATGCGCGCAAAACGGTTCGAATAACTTTCGACCACTTGGCGCAGCGCCCAATCGGCACGATCCCCTTTTTGGATCTGCGCTTTGAGATCTTTCCGCAGCATAGGATCGTTCAATAAGTGAGTGAACAGATCAAAAATGGCTAACGCTTCTTTGTTGATATCCCCATCGAGCTTTTTACGCATCCGACGAAAATCGGCCAGCGCACTCTCTACTGCCAAGGCAATACGCTCTTGCTCAAAATCAGGGTCCAGGGCTGAGGCGGGTAGCACTTCGGACAGATCTGGCTGGGTATCATCCCACCAAAACTCACCAATCGCGACCCCAGAAGACGCGGCAACACCCGTAATGGCCTGCTGCTTTTTGGATAAACGCCAGTGACCTTGCGTTTGAGCATGCGCCACCAGCACCGCGAGCTGAGCAGCAAGGGTAACTAAAAAGGAGACTTCCATCTCGCTAAATAAACGGGGAGATTTTTGCTGCACCACCAGCACACCAAGCACCTGTTTGCGATAGATGATCGGTGTACCGAGGAAGGAGTGATAAACCTCTTCACCCAACTGCTTAAAATATTTAAAGCTCGGATGTTTTGAGGCTTCGGCTAAGTTAATCGGTTCGGCAGAACGTTTAACCAACCCGACCAAGCCTTCATCAAAATCAATATGGATCTTATCGCCCTTGAACTTCAGACCTTGTGTGGCCATCAATTCCAGACGGTGCATCTCTTCATTCGCTAAATAGACAGTACAACACTCTGTGCTCATCGCCTCACAGGTCTGCTTTACAAAAATATCCAACGCCTGATAGACGTCTTCGACTTTTGAAACTTGTTCTACTATATCCCTTAGCTGAGAAAGCATGCTTAACCTCTGTGAGTGTTGCGTTTGCCCTTCACTTTCCGTTCTTTAAATGGCATCGCTAATGAGGCGAACTCTTTCATTGCGCGGCGATAAACATCACGCTTAAACGACACCACTTGCCTAACCGGATACCAGTAGCTTACCCAGCGCCAACCATCAAACTCAGGGGAACTGCCGCGTTGCATGTTGATTTTCGACTCATCACATTCCAAACGCAGCAAGAACCATTTCTGTTTTTGTCCGATACAGACAGGTTGAGAATCCCAACGTACCAAACGTTTTGGTAACTTATAACGCAGCCAATGACGACTGGTTGCAATCACTTTGACGTCTTTTTTGGTTAACCCAACCTCTTCGTATAGCTCACGGAACATGGCTTGCTCTGGAGATTCTCCATCATCGATTCCACCCTGAGGGAACTGCCATGAATGTTGCCCGTATCGTTTCGCCCAGAAAACCTGACCATGGTTGTTACAAATCACAATCCCGACATTTAGCCGGTAACCATCGCCATCGATCACTGGCAAACCTCTAGTAAATTCTTTAATTGCGTTGATTTTTCCACATATCCCCAAGCGGAGCAAACTTACTATTGTGATTAGCCCGATATTTATTAGTAAATGGGATAAAAAAGGATAAGTTCTGTGCCAGATCTAAGTTATCAACAATTTTATGAGACATACCGCGCATTTATTCACGTTTTCTGTGAATAACCGTGTGAAGAAACTTGGGGGCTGTGTAAAAAAAGGCATTTATCAACAATGACCAATCTAACAACCAGAAAGAAAAACAACAAAAAACAACTGAAAAACAAAAGGTTAAATCAAATCATTCCATAATCAAAAACTTAACCTATCAGACTACATAAAGATCCTCACCAGAAGGTTAAAGATCCATCAATTCGTCATCCTTACACCTTTGTGAGTGCTCAATCGTCGAGAGAAGCATCAATCCAATCTCAGTAGGCCCTCTCTGGGTACTGTTTATTGATCCATACCTTAGCCGACTCTCAAGCCAACAAAATAAAGCTGTGGATAACCTCATCAATAGACCTCTTAATCTCATTTCAAGCATCAAAAATCGTTCATCCATGGCAAGCGCAAGCAAAATCAGTACAATCCCCACTGTGATTATCCAAACCGAAAGCCTTTATGAAACCAGCACCGACGACTCAACAAGAATTACTCACGCGAGCCCAACAAATTGCAGGGCTGAGTTTTGCTGAACTCGCCGATGAAGCAGGCATGACCGTACCGCCAGATCTGCGTAAAGACAAAGGCTGGGTAGGCCAGTTACTGGAATGGCACTTAGGGGCGACAGCAGGCAGTCGTCCACAACAAGATTTTGAACATCTTGGGATTGAGTTAAAGAGCATTCCCATCAGTTACACCGGAAAACCGTTGGAGACCACTTTCGTTTGCGTCGCCCCACTCACCGGAGTTCATGGCTTAACATGGGAGCAAAGTCATGTGCGCAATAAGCTCTCTAAAGTGCTCTGGATCCCGGTACAAGGTGAGCGAGAAATCCCGCTCGCTGAGCGCTGTGTGGGCTCTCCTTTGCTGTGGAGCCCTTCTCCCGAAGAAGAAGCGCAGCTCAAAGCGGACTGGGAAGAGTTAATGGAATTGATTGTGCTGGGTAAAGTGGCACAAATTACCGCTAAACACGGTGAAGTGCTGCAACTGCGCCCTAAAGCCGCCAATGGTCGGGCGCTCACTGAAGCCTATGGAGCCAACGGACGCCCAATCAAAACCCTGCCACGTGGTTTTTATCTGCGTACCCAATTTACTGCGCAAATTCTGCAGCGCTATTACGCCTAGTTATCGTCACAACGATCTTTTTTGTTTTCGCAGTGTCGTGACTCGCTTATAGTGAAAAAACTGTCTCCCTCGTGACTGGGTTCTATTTGTGGCGACAGCGCAAACCTCTGTGATTTTTCTTATTCCGAATGTAACAAAGTCGCCGCCATCACTCGGCTTCAACTTCCAATACAAGGGAATATCATTCGTTCTTTGGCTCTAAGACAAGGAAGTGTTATGCAATATACCAAGCTGCCTCATTCCAGCCTCGAAATCAGCAAGATCTGTTTAGGTACCATGACGTTTGGTGAACAGAATTCGCAAGCTGATGCCTTTCAACAGCTCGATTATGCTCTCGAGCGTGGAGTGAATTTTATCGATACGGCGGAGATGTATCCGGTTCCGCCAACGGCACAAACACAAGGTAAAACCGAAGAGTTTATTGGCAATTGGCTGACTAAATCCGGTAAGCGAGAGAAAATCGTGCTCGCCACCA
Source organism: Vibrio sp. R-1 (assembly GCF_035615595.1). Taxonomy (NCBI): domain Bacteria; kingdom Pseudomonadati; phylum Pseudomonadota; class Gammaproteobacteria; order Vibrionales; family Vibrionaceae; genus Vibrio; species Vibrio sp. R-1. Next base: position 45,238 of record NZ_WPDC01000015.1, read on the forward strand.
AAGTCGCTGGTCCACGCAATGTGCCTTACATTCGCGACAAAATGGCGCTCGATCATCGCAATATCCATCAAGCGGTCGATGATAGCCTACGTCGTCTGCAAACGGATTATATCGACCTGTATCAACTTCACTGGCCGCAGCGCCAAACCAATACTTTCGGTCAGCTCAACTACCCTTATCCAGACAAGCAAGAAGAAGTAACGCTGATTGAAACACTGGAAGCGCTCAATGATTTGGTGCGCATGGGTAAAGTGCGTTATATCGGAGTCTCTAATGAAACGCCGTGGGGAGTGATGAGCTACCTGCGTCTTGCAGAAAAGCATGAACTGCCAAGAATTGTCTCGATCCAGAACCCTTATAATCTGCTCAACCGCAGTTTTGAGGTGGGACTTGCCGAAATAAGTCATCTGGAGGGCGTTAAGCTACTCGCTTACTCGCCACTCGCCTTTGGTGCTTTAAGTGGTAAATATCTCAATGGTGCTCGTCCTGCGGGTGCGCGTTGTACACTGCATCAACGCTTCTCACGCTACTTTACAGAACAAGGCATTCTTGCAACAGAAGCCTATGTCGCATTAGCCCAGCAATTTGGGCTCGATCCTGCGCAAATGGCACTGGCGTTTGTTAATCAGCGCCCATTTGTGGCCTCGAATATTATCGGAGCCACAACGATGGAGCAGTTAAAATCGAATTTGGATAGTTTGGATATTTCATTAAATGCAGAACTTCTGCAAAAAATTCAGGAGATTGGAACCACTTATTCCAATCCCTGTCCTTAGTGATGTGGGGGCTGGTGCACAGACCAGCCCCTTAGCATTACGTCGGTATTCGCGCAGCTAACACTCGGCGAATATGTCTCACACGGCGTTCCGCGACAACAGCATCCGGTAAACTCAAGCCGATTGGACGACCATCCGTTTCCAAGCCAATATCACGCAACAAATGCGGATTATTCCAAGGTAGATGGTAACTACTTCTGCGCACTTTACGCTTCCACACTCGCTCCTCACGGCGCAGCTCAGCACGAACCAGTAACACAGCTAATTGTAAGTAAATAGATTGACGCATGGTATTTTCTCCAGTGGTTTTGCTGGGGAAAATGACGATCGAAAGGGAAAAGTCAGAAGACACTCCTACTCAGCTGCCATTTTCCGCAGCCTAATAAGAGGTTACGGATTAATTCAGTGATCTTTGCTCAAATCATTGCCCATTGCGCACACGGGAAAATCTCGGAGTGCGGTTTGGGTTGAATCAAGATCAGAAGCGCAAAACAATGATGCAGATACGAAATGTGCCATGATGCGCCTCCAAGCAAAGTCAATTAATCCAAAAGAAAGGTGATATTGAGTAAGTGAAACTTACGATTAAATTCTAAACAACTCAGGTAACAATATTCAACATCTTATTACACATGCTCGAAAAAACAGCGTTTTTCGCTAAGTCAGAGTTTTTATCGCGTTTATGAATAACATATTCAGCCAAGGAATAAACACAAGGCGGCATATGCATCCAAAGATTGATACTCGCAATAAGCCATAACACTGAAATTCGCTGCAGAAAGACGTCTCAAAATCAGTCTGTACTACAAAAAATTCAGCCACTTAACCAAGTGGCTGAACATGAGTACAAGGTAAATCAGCAAAACTTAGAAGTTTTCATCGGTGATCAAGTTGTGTTTATTCAGTAAGCGATACATGGTTGCACGCGATACTCCCAGCTCTTTGGCTGCCGTTGAAACTTGCCCAGAGTGCGACTCCAACACCAGCAGCAGTGCATCACGCTCGGAGCGTTCCCGAATGCTTTTCAGGCTGCGACGGCCATCGCTGCGCTTGGGAAGATCGAGCTGAGATTCATCCAGCACCACAGTATCTGACATTAATACCACACGCTTGATCTGGTTCATCAGCTCACGCACATTACCCGGCCAATGGTAGCGAGTTAACCCACGTACGGCATCATCAGAGAAGCTACGCGCCTGAGCGTTGTACTCTTTGGAGTATTCTTGCAAAAAGTGTTTAGCCAGTAGCACGATATCCGATGCGCGCTCTTTCAAACTAGGCACATTAATCCGCAATACGTTAATGTAGTGGTACAACTCTTCGTTAAAATCACCATCGATCAGCGCTTTTTCTATGTCTGACGAATTGGCGGCCAAAATACGCACATCGACTGCGCGAACCCCTTGGCGCGTCTCCACAGTCCCTTCTTGTAAGAAACGCAGTAGGTTCAACTGTTGGCTTTTAGGCAAGGTCAAAATATCGTTTAGCAGCAGTGTGCCACCATCCGCTTGCAGCAAAAAGGGTTGTTGGCCTTCCTCCGTTTCGCCAAGACCAAACAGCTCGCTTTCAAGGCGCTTTTCTGACATAGCTCGGCAATTAACTGAAATGAAAGGTTTTTGTGCACGCGACGATGTTTTGTGAATCGCCTTAGCCACCGTTTCTTTCCCAGTACCACTTTCGCCATAGATCAAAATACTGACATCGGTCGGGCCAATGCGTTTGATCTGATCGCGCAAACGCTTCATAGGCATAGATTCCCCAATCAAGCCCATGTTGCCGGCCGAGCCAAAATGTGGCCACACTTTCTTTTCCAACTTCAGCATGCCAAGTTGGTGACCAATGGTGCTCAACAACTGAGCATCAGGGATCGGCGCAGTAAAAAAGTCGATACAGAAGTTAACGATAAATTGGCAAATGGTATCTGAACTGAGCTGCGCCTCACGAATGAACGCCAGCCAACGGACTTGCTTATGGCTACTCACCAAATTCGCAATCCCGTTAAGGCTAAATTCATCATGGCTTAAATCCACAATACCAATACATGGCCCAGTCTCGACAAATAACGCATCGGCTTTGCGCAAATCTGCTACTTGAGTACAGCGCCAACCCACTTTTTCCAACACAGCCAGCCAGGGTTCATAGGTACCTCCCACCACAACAAGAGAGCCAGGTACTGAATCCATACGGAATTGAGTGCTCATGAACCTATATTCCTTATTTTTATTGTTACGATGCGGATTATTCTATTCGCACCCACTACATGGTTACGGACGTTACATTAGCGAGACTTTGCACTAGAATCTGTCTCACAGATAAGACTAGCCAACAAATGCCCATTTTTCTAATCAACTTATGGGAGAAAGTCATAATTCAGTAAAAAGAATGACTTACATTGCACCGACTTGGCACGATTATTTCTTGAGGAAATAAAAAAAGCCGCTCAATAGAGCGGCTTTTTAATCAATCTACAGTGATTATTGCTGAGGGCGCATCGCTGGGAACAAAATCACATCACGGATAGTGTGAGTATTGGTCAGGAGCATAACCAGACGATCAATACCAATACCTTGACCCGCTGTTGGCGGTAAGCCGTGCTCTAAAGCGGTAATGTAGTCGGCATCATAGAACATGGCTTCATCATCACCAGACTCTTTCGCTTCCACTTGGGCTTTGAAACGCGCATCTTGGTCTTCAGCATCGTTCAGCTCTGAGAAGCCGTTTGCCACTTCACGGCCACCGATGAAGAACTCAAAGCGGTCAGTGAAGAACGGGTTGTCATCGCTACGACGTGCCAGTGGAGAGATATCTGCTGGGTAGCCAGTGATGAAAGTTGGCTGCATCAGTTTCGGCTCAGCCGTTTCACCAAAGATCTCTTCGAGAAGCTGACCACAGGTCCAGAAAGGCTCCACATCAACGTGAACGGATTTCGCGATAGAAACCATGAGGTCACGGTTTTGGATGTCTTCTTCGGTCAGAGCTTGGATCTGCGCGTGATTTGGGTTGTAGTGCTTGATCGCATCAAACATGCTCATACGCGCGTATTTACCACCAAATTCAACGGTATGCTCACCGTAAGGCATGGAGGTTGAACCGAGAACTTCTAACGCTACAGAGCTGAGCAGCTCTTCCGTCAGATCCATCAGATCTTTGTAGTCCGCGTACGCCATATAGAATTCCATCATGGTGAATTCTGGGTTGTGACGTGGAGAAAGACCTTCGTTACGGAAGTTACGGTTGATTTCGAATACACGATCAAAACCACCGACAACCAGACGCTTCAGGTACAGCTCAGGCGCGATACGTAAGTACATCGGCATGTCGAGCGCGTTGTGGTGCGTGATAAATGGGCGCGCACTCGCACCACCAGGGATCACGTGCATCATCGGCGTTTCCACTTCCATGAACTGTTTTGAGATCATGAAGTTACGAATGGCTGACATCACCTTAGAACGTACAATGAAAGCGTTACGAGAATTTTCGTTGACGATCAGGTCAACGTAACGCTGGCGGTAACGCATTTCTTGGTCAGTCAGACCGTGGAATTTCTCTGGCAGCGGGCGCAGTGCTTTGGTCAGCAGTTGGAATTGCTCCATGTTGACGTACAAATCGCCTTTACCGGATTTGTGCAGGGCACCTTGCACACCGATGATGTCACCGATATCCAAACCTTGGTATTTATCTTTCAGCTCTTGTTGCACTTCTTTCGATGCATAAGCCTGAATGCGGCCAGAGGTTTCTTGAATCACCAAGAATGGGCCACGTTTTGCCATCACACGACCAGCGATAGACACCACGTGATTGAGCGCTTCCAGTTCTTCCTTACTCTTTTCACCGAACTTCTTCTGCAGATCACCCGCTAGGCTGTCGCGACGGAACGAGTTTGGGTGCCCGTTTGCTTTACAGTTCTTGCGGATGTGATCCAACTTGCTGCGACGCTCTGCAATCAGTTTGTTTTCTTCTTGCGCGATTTGCTCTTGATTAATCTCGTTTTGAACAGCATCAGTCATTTGCATGTACCTTGTTTGTCGGTAAAAAGCTTACAGGCCTGATTTCAGGCTAGCTTCGATAAATTTGTCTAAGTCACCATCGAGTACCGCTTGCGTGTTGCGGTTTTCAATACCTGTACGTAAATCCTTGATTCGTGAATCATCCAACACGTAAGAACGGATTTGGCTACCCCAACCAATGTCGGATTTAGCATCTTCGTTAGCCTGTTTCTCGGCGTTCTGCTTTTGCAGCTCCAATTCAAACAGTTTGGCGCGAAGTTGCTTCATCGCTTGGTCTTTGTTTTTGTGCTGTGAGCGATCGTTTTGACACTGCACGACCGTATTGGTCGGTACGTGAGTGATACGTACCGCCGATTCGGTGGTGTTAACGTGCTGACCACCGGCACCAGAAGCACGATACACGTCTATACGCAGATCGGCAGGGTTAATTTCGATATCTATGTTTTCATCTACTTCAGGGTAGATAAACGCCGAAGCAAACGACGTATGACGGCGGCCACCTGAATCGAACGGTGATTTACGCACTAAACGGTGTACACCGGTTTCGGTACGTAGCCAACCATAAGCGTAATCACCAATGATACGCACTGTCGCAGATTTCAATCCTGCTACGTCGCCTTCCGACACTTCAATCACTTCGGTTTTAAAGCCTTTAGCATCTGCCCAGCGCAAGTACATGCGCAGCAGCATCGACGTCCAATCTTGCGCTTCTGTACCGCCAGAACCGGCTTGTAGGTCAAGGTAGCAATCGGAAGAATCGTGATCGCCAGAGAACATGCGGCGGAATTCGAGCTGTTCAAGTTTCGCTTCTAGCTCATCCAATTCAGGACCAATTTCATCAAACGTTTCTTGATCTTCCGCTTCGATGGCCAGTTCTAGTAGACCTTCGACATCGTCGACACCACGATCCAGTTGATCTATGGTATCCACAACCGCTTCAAGTGCTGAACGCTCTTTACCGAGGGCTTGCGCACGCTCAGGTTGGGTCCAGACATCAGGTTGTTCTAATTCGGCATTGACTTCTTCAAGACGCTCTTTCTTGGCGTCATAGTCAAAGATACCCCCTCAGGATATTTGTGCGTTCAGACACATCCTGCAGGCGGTTTTTAATAGGATTGATTTCAAACATGTTGGCTTACGGGTTATGAATAGAAATTAACCGCGGAATTCTACTGAAAAATGTGATGAAGATACAGGAAAAAATACGTTATCCCGCCTTAGTAAACAGAATAAACCGCAAAAGATCCCTATAAAAAAGCGGAAGCCATGGCTCCCGCTTAATCTGCTATTGAAGAGCGTTATGCTAGCTCTTCTTCTAGAACAGGGGATGATGCTGAAGGAATAAAGAACATGCAGATCATCGCAGCGCAAGTCGGTAGCAACCAGCCCATACCGTACTCAAAGAAAGGTAGGAAGCTGAACGCTGAAACATCAAAGCCCGCAACTTTTGCCGCATCCAGTAACGCCACCAGCAGAGAAACGGACAGCACAGCACGGTATGCTACCCGTGGGTTTGGCAGTTTGTGACGCACGAAAGTCAATGCGACCAGAGCAATCGCCACAGGGTACAGAGCAAACAGTACAGGAATCGAGAGTGTGATGAGCTGCGCCAAACCAACGTTCGCCACAACGCCACACGCTACACCATTAATCACTACCCACTGTTTGTAAGATAGCGACGTGTGTTTGCTGAAGAAATCAGAACACGCTGAAATCAAGCCAACCGCCGTGGTCAAACAAGCCAGCATAACGATAACCGAGAGAACCAACTGACCATAGCTACCAAAGAGAGCTTGTACGTATTGGCTTAAAATCGCGCCGCCGTTGTTAGCCCCCGCCGCCACACTTGAGCTGGTTGCACCAAGATAGAAGAGCGAGCCGTAAACCAACGCCAAACCAATTGCCGCAATCACCGCTGAAGTGATCAGATAACGGGTAGTCGCCGCACGATCGGTAATCCCTTTGCTACGCAGTGCATCGACAATCAAGATACCAAACATCAGTGACGCAAACGTATCCATGGTGTTATAGCCTTCCAAGAAGCCTTTGGTCAGAGGTTGGCTTAGGTACTCACCTTGCGCAGCAATCATCTCGCCTTGTGGGTTCATAAACACGCCCAGCGCAAGGATAATCAGACCGATAAAGAGCGCAGGTGTCAGCAGTTTACCAATCAAATCAACCAGTTTGCCTTGCGACCATGAGAAGAACATCGCAACAGCAAAAAACAGCACAGAGAAAAGCGTGAGATAAGATTGAGTGCTCTCTGCAAAAAATGGTTTTACTGCCATTTCGTAAGCCACCAGACCCGTACGAGGAGCTGCAAATGCAGGACCAATGACGATCAGAATCAGTGCAGCCATCAGCACAGAAGCTTTTACAGGCAGATCTTTGGTGAGATGCTCCCAGCTACCACCCGCAACGGCAATCGCGATGATAGTGATCAGCGGCAAACCCACAGCGGTCAGCAAAAAGCCGAACATGGCAGGAGTAATGTTCTCACCCGCCAACTGGCCAGCGAGAGGTGGAAAAATGATATTGCCTGCGCCTAAGAAGAAGGCGAACAGCATAAAGCCCAAAGCTAAAATATCTGCTAGTTTTAACGTCTGCTTCACAGATAACCCTTATTTATTAAAGTAATGAATGTTGTGTATGCATTTCGCTGCTTAGAAAAATGTGATACCAAGCGGCTTATGGCCGAATAATGACGAATGCGCTTGTATTTCGCAACCGCAAAGCAAAAAACACAACAATAATTTATAATCACAACAATTATGCAGTGTCATATGCTAGCTGACTGTAAAAATGCAGAATTACGACCTGCTTTATAAGCTCATTATTTCACCAATCAACAGAATAAAATATTACTAACCATCTTCAGAAGAGAGCTTTTCGCTTAACTCTGGTTTGACCTAGAATCTCGATGAAAACCAATAAATTAATCAATAAAAGCTTTCGCTTTAAACAATTCTCTATAGAAGAGGGCACATGCGGCATGCCAATCAGTACCGATGGCGTTTTACTCGGTAGCTGGGCATTTAGCCTCTCTCCAACGACGATTTTAGATATTGGCTGTGGTACAGGGCTTTTGAGTTTAATGTGCGCGCAGCGCTTCCCTCATGCCCACATCACCGCTTTGGATATTGAGCAAAGTGCGTATCAAGCGGCAGAGCACAATCGCCAGCAGAGTCCTTGGGCTGAACGCATCGAATGCCAACATGCCGATATTCTGCACTGGCTGCCCAGCAAACGCTTTGCCGCGATCATTTGTAACCCACCTTATTTCAACAGCGGAGAAACCGCTCAACACCAAGTCAGAGCGACGGCACGCCACACCATCAGCTTGCAGCACCAAGCCTTGATTGAGCGCTTACCTCAGCTCCTCGAACCCGATGGCGTAGCGAGTTTTATTCTACCTAAAGCGGAAGGTGAAGATTTCATCGCCCTAGCCAAACAAGCTGGACTCTTTGTGGGTCGCTATTGTCAGGTTCAACCAACCACGGAAAAACCTGTGCATCGTCTATTATTCGAGCTGCACCTATCCCCTTGTTTACCAGTAGAGACAAGACTGGTGATCCGTGAGCAGCAAGGTTACAGTGAGGCGTTTTGTCAGTTAACTCGCGATTTTTATCTGAAGATGTCGTAATTAAAGATGTGATCTAAAGCGTGATCCATCTATAATGTGCGCCCTGTTTTAAGACAGAGCCTTTCAACGCTTGTGGAGTAATTATTTGTGATTAAAACCTTTGCCGACCTCGAACTCGATCCAATTTTGCTTGAAGCGATCGAAGAAATGGGCTTTAGCCGCCCAACCCAAGTTCAGGCTGAAGCAATCCCGCAAGCACTGGATGGTCGCGATGTCTTAGCCTCAGCCCCAACAGGCACGGGTAAAACGGCGGCTTTCGTGATCCCAGCGCTGCAATATTTGCTCGATTTCCCACGCCGTAAAGCGGGTCCTGCGCGGATTTTGATCCTCACTCCGACTCGTGAACTGGCGATGCAAGTGGCTGAACAAGCACAGGCGCTGGCCAAAAATACTCGTCTGAACATTTTCACCATTACCGGTGGTGTTCAGTACCAAGAGCACGCCGATATTCTGGCCACGACTCAAGATATCGTGGTCGCCACACCAGGACGTCTGCTGGAATACATTGACGCCGAGCGCTTTGATTGTCGTGCGATTGAGTGGCTGATCCTCGATGAAGCGGACCGCATGTTGGACATGGGTTTTGGCCCAACCGTTGACCGTCTTTCAACCGAGTGTCGCTGGCGTAAACAGACACTGCTCTTCTCTGCGACTTTAGAAGGCCGCGGTGTGGAAGGCTTTACTGCCGATCTGTTAAAAGATCCCGCCCATGTCGATGCCGAGCCACCCCGTCGTGAGCGTAAGAAAATTTCGCAGTGGTACCACCGCGCCGATGATATGCCTCACAAAGTGGAGCTGCTGAAAAAGATCCTAACCGAGCAAGCTGAACGTTCTATCGTGTTTTTGAAAACTCGTGAGCGTCTCGCAGACCTGCGTGCTGAGCTGGAGAAAGCCCAGATCCCTTGTGCTTGGATTCAAGGTGAAATGCCGCAAGATCGCCGTAACAATGCGATCAGCCGTTTCCGTGAAGGCGATGTCAATATTCTGCTGGCTACCGATGTGGCGGCGCGTGGTATTGATGTGCCAGACATCAGCCATGTGATCAACTTTGACTTGCCACGCAGTGCTGACGTTTACCTACACCGTATTGGTCGCACCGGACGTGCAGGGAAAAAAGGTATTGCTATTTCACTGGTTGAAGCGCACGACCAGCCGATGATGGCGCGTGTTGAACGTTACATCAAAGAAGAAGTTAAAGAGCGCTTTATTGATGGTTTACGCCCTAAGCACAAAAAGCCTGTGTTTAAGAAAAAGAAAAAAGACAGCAAGAAAACCGCAGATAAAGGCGCGGTGAAAAAGAAAACCACCAGCAAGCCAAAAGCAAAAGCGACCAAGAAGAAAGCCGCGACCAAAGCCTAAGTAAGATAGGCAATCCAGTTACGAAAAAGCCGATGAATTTTCATCGGCTTTTTTATTTGGTTCGAGCAACGCGCACTAAATTGAGCGCGCGTTTCTGTTAATCCTTAATGTTCACGAGTCGCGCGGAATTTCACCTCAGGTGAACGCTCCTGCGCCAAGTTCAAATTCACCATGGTGGGTGCGATATACGCAAGATTATCGCCCCCATCCAGCGCAAGGTTGCTCTGGTTTTTACGTTTGAACTCTTCAAACTTCTTCACATCGTCACACTCAACCCAACGCGCGGTCGCAACGTTAACGCCTTCATAGATGGCTTCAACGTTGTATTCCGATTTCAGACGCGATACCACCACATCAAACTGCAGTACCCCCACCGCACCCACGATGAGGTCGTTGTTTTGGAGCGGACGGAAAACCTGCACCGCCCCCTCTTCCGAAAGCTGTACTAAGCCTTTCAGCAGTTGCTTTTGCTTGAGTGGGTCACGCAGACGAATACGGCGGAACAGTTCAGGCGCGAAGTTCGGAATACCAGTAAATTTCAGCGTTTCACCTTGGGTAAAAGTATCGCCAATCTGGATCGTGCCGTGGTTATGCAGGCCGATAATATCGCCAGCAAATGCCTCTTCTGCGCGTGCACGGTCGCCCGCCATAAAGGTTACCGCATCAGAAATATTAACCTGCTTACCAAGGCGCACATGGTTCATCTTCATGCCTTGCTTGTAGGTGCCCGATACAATACGCACGAAAGCAATCCGGTCGCGGTGTTTAGGATCCATGTTGGCTTGAATTTTAAACACGAAGCCAGTGAATTTCTCTTCGCTCGCCTCAACCACACGCTCAGCCGCCTGACGAGGCATAGGTGATGGTGCCCATTGGGTCAGGCCGTCCAGCATATGGTCAACCCCAAAGTTACCCAGTGCTGTACCAAAGAATACCGGAGTCAGTTCGCCTTGCAGGAACAACTCACGATCAAACTCATGTGACGCGCCGAGTACCAATTCTAACTCTTCACGCAGCTGCGCCGCTAAATCAGCACCGACTGCTTGATCCAGCTCAGGGTTATCCAAACCTTTGATAATGCGTTCTTCTTGGATGGTGTGGCCTTGGCCTGAAGTGTACAAAATGGTTTCATCACGATGAATGTGGTAAACACCTTTAAACTCTTTACCACAACCGATTGGCCATGTGATCGGCGAACAAGCAATTTTCAGCTCATTTTCCACTTCATCCATCAACTCCATCGGGTCACGGATTTCACGGTCAAGTTTGTTCATGAAGGTCACGATCGGCGTATCACGCAGACGGGTCACTTCCATCAACTTACGGGTACGATCTTCAACCCCTTTCGCCGCATCAATCACCATCAAACAAGAGTCAACTGCGGTCAGGGTACGATAAGTATCTTCCGAGAAGTCTTCGTGTCCCGGAGTATCCAAAAGGTTCACCAGACAATCGCCGTACGGGAATTGCATAACAGAAGTGGTCACCGAAATACCACGCTCTTTTTCCATTTCCATCCAGTCGGATTTTGCATGCTGATTTGAGCCACGGCCTTTTACCGTGCCGGCTACTTGGATCGCACGTCCGAAAAGCAGGACTTTTTCAGTAATCGTGGTTTTACCCGCGTCAGGGTGCGAGATGATCGCGAAAGTACGGCGCTTTGATACTTCGCCGAAATAGGGTGTAGTTGACATCAACAAGTTCTCTTTGTGCTCAATCAGCCCAACATAAGCTAGCGAGCGTTTCGGTTCAAATTTGCGCGGTATTCTCCCCTATCTTGGCGCAGGGAGCAACTTCACTGTATTCAATGAGTGAATTCATATTTTCTCATGGCAGTTTTAATTAATTTATCAATAAATTTGGACTATAACTGTAGAGAGTAGAAAAAAATGAAGTCGGGCCTATGACCAAATTTCGCAAGATTCATTCTTTGGCCTTTAAGCAAGCCAAAAGCGTGTTTTTAGTCTCTGTACTGTTGGGACTCTGTTTTAGTTTTTACCACACCTTGTCCGATCTGCACCAAGAGCAGAGCAAGGTGCAGGAGCACTATAACTTTAAATTGGTGCAGAGTTATGAAAACGCCAGTCAGGCGGCTTACCATCTTAATAATCTACTCGCCGAGCAAGTTGCCACCACCTTGATGCTCGACCCTGGCATCTTCAAAGTGGAGATTGTGGATGACTTTGGCGATGTGATGACCCGTAAAGAAAAAGCAATCAGTGAACAGAGTCAATTAGTCAGTGTACTCGCCAGTTATCTTACCCCTGCGGTTTCCGTGTTTAGTGCCGAGCTGCATCAGCCTAACTCCAACGTGGTGGTCGGCAAACTGAGCTTCTATATCGATGGCTCGTCAATAGCCAAAGTGTTCATCGCCAAAACCACTCGCGTACTGCTCTTCGACCTATTACGAAATACGCTATTGACGACCATTTTACTGCTGTTTTTCTACCAAAAGCTCTCTCGCCCAATCACCATGCTGATCACTTGGGTTAACTCACTCAATGACACACAGCGCTCACCTCTGCCTCTTCGTCTTACTCATGACGATGAACTCAGTGAGCTCGCGTCGACGTTTCAATCGATGTGGAAAGGCAAAGAGCTGGCAGAATCGAAACTCAATCAATTGGCTTATTATGACAGCCTCACAGGCCTCGCCAATCGCAGTTTGTTGCTGCAAAAATTGAGTGATGCGATTGAAACTGCGCAAAATTCACACAGTACTGGCGTACTGTTCTATCTCGACCTGGATCGCTTTAAAACCATTAATGACTCACTCGGTCATACCATCGGTGACCAGTTGATTAAAGCCGTGGCGCTGCGTATGGAGGCATGGACTAAAAACGACTACCTGTCAGCACGAATTGGTGGCGATGAGTTCGCAGTGCTGATCCCTTATCTCTCGCCTGCGAAAGCTGAGGAAGTGGCTAAACAGCTACTCACTCTGATTTCCAACCCTTATGCGGTGGACGATCACCAGTTCTACTGTACCGTGAGTATCGGGATTTCGGTTTTCCCTTCCGTAGGGAGCAGTAATATTGATGTATTACGTCAAGCGGATACTGCACTGTATCGCGCCAAAGCCAGTGGGCGTAACAAGTTCATGTTCTATGAGCCGGAAATGCAGGCGCAGGTGGAGTCTTTCCTTGAAATTGAAAAAGGCTTGCATGAAGCGCTCAATCAGCGCCAACTCGAGCTTTTCTACCAACCTCAGGTCGACGAGCAGCACAACATTATTGGTGTCGAAGCGCTGATCCGCTGGAACCATCCTAAACGAGGGTTGTTGCCTCCCGGTGTTTTTATGCCGATCGCAGAAGAAACAGGACAAATTTTACCGATAGGCAACTGGATCATTGAGCAAGCGTGTTATCAATATGCCCAGTGGAAAAAACAAGGCATTTTACCGCCCCATTTTCGCCGTTTGGCGATCAATATCAGCCCACTACAGTTTGCCCAGGAGTCTTTTATTGAGCAGGTGAACCACGCTTTACGCCAAGCAGGGATCACGGGGGAGCCGATAGAATTAGAGATAACTGAAAGCTTACTGCTGGAAAACGTTGAGAGCGCCATAGAAAAAATGGCCAAGTTGAAAGAGAGCCAAATCAGTATTTCGATTGATGACTTTGGAACAGGCTACTCTTCGCTGCGTTACCTCAAGCATCTTGCGGTCGATGTGCTGAAAATTGACCGCTCGTTTGTCAATCAACTGCACCTTGATGATAACGATCAAGCGATCGTCGACACCATCTTAGCGATTGCCAGAAAACTGAATTTAGAAGTGATTGCCGAAGGGGTGGAAGACACCTCAGAGCTGGCCGCACTCAAAAAACTGGGGTGTAACCAATTCCAAGGCTACCTGTTTGATAAACCGCTGCGAGCCGAAGAGATTGCGCAGCGTTTTGTCAGCAACAGTTATCGCAAAATTCAAACCTTACCCGTTGCGACAAACAGTTTACAAAAATAGGTAGCTCATGATGATCGCATCTTCACTCTTACCCTTTGCGACGGGGTAATAGTTAACACGGCGATCGATTTCATTAAACCCCGCTTGCTGATACAGCGTAAAAGCTCGCTGATTACTTTCGCGCACTTCTAGCCATGCGCTTTCTGCTTTTTGCTGTTCACACAACGCAATAAAGTGCTGCAAAAGCTGCTGACCATAACCTTTGCCTTGCTGCGCCGGATCAATCGCAATATTCAATAAGGTCACTTCGCCAACAATATTCTGGGCATAGAAATACCCCACAACCTGTTGATCCACCAACATGACTTGATGGCATGCTCCACGGCTAGTTAAATCACGCACTAAGGACTCCGCCCAGGGATGGGAATGCGCCGCACATTCAATGCGCCAAACAGCATCCAGATGGGTCGGTTGCATTGCAGTAAAAACAGTCGTCATGATGCGATTCCTTGATGAGCGCAAATTTGCTGCCACAACGCGCGGCGGTATTGAGTATTGCCATCAATGTCACTCAACCGCGGCGAATGCAGCTGTTTTTGAGCCTGATGAGATAAAGGATCGCAGCCCGCAAACCAGATCCACTCAAGTTCACTATAGGCAAGTTGACTGAGCTGAATCGGTGCGATGTAGCGCACCATCGACAGCTCAAGCTGAAAGCTTTTGAGAATTCTCTCCAGCAACAGAATTTCCGCACCTTGTGGCGGTTGATTGGCCACCAACAAGAGTCGGCAATCGTGATCCAGCGTTTGTGTGCGCGGCTGAAATCCGGCCAAACGCTCTGGATGGATCAATTCCCATTGTTGAATGTCCATCGCGGACAAATAGTGTGAAGAAGAAAGCATGGTGTTACTCGCAGCCTATCTGAGCGGCAATGCTAACAAACTGGTGATAGACGACTCAAGGACTAGAGAGAAAAAGGAGCAGAAAGGCTCCTTTTCAGTATGGATTGGATTTATAAAGCCGCAAACTCTTGGCTGTATTCAATCACTCCACATCGACCATCTAACTCACGCTCCCATAGTGCCACCACTTGAAATGCTCCTTGCGGTACATCCCAAGCACAACGCAGCGAATAACGCGCGGCATCTTCAAAGCCAAAACGTGAGTAGTAGGCCGGATCGCCAAGCACCACACAAGCAGGATAGCCAAGCTCCCCAAGCGAGCTTAACCCTTCTTTGACTAACTCGGCACCAATGCCTTGGCGACGGTATTCTTCTTTTACCGCGAGAGGTGCAAGACCTTGCCAGTTGAGATCCTCGCCTTCTAACGTGACAGGACTGAACATCACATGCCCAACAATCTCACCTTCATCATCGCAAGCCACCAGTGACAAAGTGCGCTGGCCATTTTCACGCAGCGCCATCACTAAATCCGCCTCTGCCTCAGTAGCAAAGACGTTTTTCAACAGTTGATCGACCACCAAAATATCAGCAGGCGCTTCAGTTCGAATAAGCATTAATAACCTCGTGGGATGAATTCGGCGTTTGCATCCCTTTATGCACAAAATCGGCCAGTTGGTGAAGCAAAATCTGTAACGCTTTCGGCAATTGTTGTAGATCCACGCTATCCATCAGGTTTTTCACTTCCAAACCGAGTTCGGTATCCCCTTCAATGGAGAGTCGACGCTGGAAGAACAGCGTATCTGGATCTTCCTTACGTCCGGCGATTAAAACCAAATCATTCAGATTTCCGCTAAAACTCACATCTTCAGCGACGGGTTTATCTGCGACGACTAACTTGTCGTTTTGGTAACTGATAAACCAGCGCAATTCCATGTCTTTTACTTCGACTTTCAGCCATTTATCTTCGAGGAATTCGAAGTCTCCGTCCTGTAAGGCTTCGCGGAATACTAAACCCATTGCATCAAGCAAGGCTTTTTTTTGAACGTTTTGGGGCAATAAGTGGATTGGAGATCGCAAAATTGAAGCAGCGTTCTGAACCAGTTGAGTGCGAATCTTGTTTAACACGAGCGTTATCCGTTACCTTGTT
This sequence comes from Vibrio sp. R-1, assembly GCF_035615595.1. Taxonomy (NCBI): domain Bacteria; kingdom Pseudomonadati; phylum Pseudomonadota; class Gammaproteobacteria; order Vibrionales; family Vibrionaceae; genus Vibrio; species Vibrio sp. R-1. The sequence continues at coordinate 60,973 of NZ_WPDC01000015.1, forward strand.
AGTCAATCTGCGCCCATCATACTGGATGTCAGCACCTGGATTCCTGTTATGTATCAAAAAATAACTTCAGGCCAAGATCCTTTTCTACTGTGGAAATCACAGTTATAGTTAATCATGTTACCGAATTGGTAACGCTATACCCCAACGACATACGCTGTTAAAGGGGATATTATAAACGTCGTCGCGCACGGACAGTTGGTAGTATTTTAAATGCCTGCTCAAACCTCATCTCAGCTCAAGCATTGGTTTGCAAAAATTACGTCACACAGTCCGTTCTTTTTTGCAATCCTCAATGATCAACACCAATACGTGATGGTCAACGAGCGCTATTGTGATATCGCCGGTCTCTCTAGCGAAGAGATGGTCGGGATGAGCGATAGTCAGGTTCTGGGCGAACATTTTTATCGCCATCTCAAACCGTTTTACGAACGTGCGTTTAACAACGAGCATATTGAGTCCGAGCTGACCCTCAGCGAAATCGACCTCGAAACCAGCTTACACTTTTCTCTCTCCCCCATCATGATCAACGATCGGGTGCAATACCTCGTATTCCACGCGATTGATACCTCAGAAAAGCAGATTTTAGTGCGCTCTCTGGAAGAATCAGAAAGCAAATACGCACTCCTCACGACACTGCTGCCTGATGGTTTAATGATGGTGGAAAATGACTGCATTATTTCTGCCAACCCTTCCGCTGCACGTTTACTTGGTTTTGACGACGCACAAAAACTGCTCGGAGAAAATCTCTCCAGACTGTTTATTGATGAAAAGACCAAAACCGTTTTTTCATCTCAGTTGGCTTCGCTGCTGACAGAAAAACCCTTGGTGTGCTTGACCGGGCCAAGGTGTGGGTTTGAACGGAAAATCCAGTTACACGCAGGTTGCACCTCTTTACTCGGTAATCAATCGCAGTTGATCTTATTGCAAGATGCCGATGAAGCCCCAAAACAGTTTTCTGCGACCACTCAAGTCGATGCGCATATCGATAGCCTCACTGGACTGTATAACCGACACGGGTTTACCAAGCGCTTAGAACAGTGCATCCAAAATGAGACGCCTTTGGTAATGCTCTATCTGGACATTGATAACTTCAAAAACATCAATGACTCTCTCGGCCATCACATCGGTGACAAAGTGATTAAAGAGGTGGCGGCGCGTTTAAAACGCTTACTGCCACAGCAAGCCGTACTTGGCCATTTGGGCGGCGATGAGTTTGGTTTGATCTTGCCGGAGCCAGAACACAACCGCTCAGCAGAAATGTTGGCCGATCGCATTATCTCTTTGATTAATCAGCCTTTTGACCTGCACCATTTCAGTAAGCGTTTAGCTTGCTCGATTGGTAGCGTGCGTTATCCCGGTGACGGCAATGATGCTCGCGTATTACTGCAAAATGCCGATACCGCGATGTATGAGGCTAAAGAGCGCGGTCGCAATCGCCTGATCAAATTCAATGATCAGATGAACAAAGAAGCGCGGATGCGCCTTTGGTTGGAAATTGAACTGCAAAAAGCGCTACAACAAAACGGCCTAGAAGTGTGGTACCAACCAAAAGTCAATGCGCGTGATTTTAGCATCAATGGCGCAGAAGCCTTGGTACGCTGGAAACATCCCGTTGAAGGCTATATCAGCCCAGGCGCCTTTATTCCCGTTGCGGAAAAAGCCGGCTTAATCGAACATTTGGGTCGCGTGGTTATGCGTGAAGTCTTCGCGACCGTCAAACGCTGGAAGCTGCAAGGCATTTTACCCGGACGTGTGGCGATCAACATCTCCCCCGAGCAGTTTGGCAATCCTCAACTGATTGATTATTTAGAAAAACTACTGCGAACAACCGGGCTAGATCCCAATAACATCACATTTGAACTGACCGAAAGTGCGGTGATGAGCGATAGTGAACATACCCAGCAAATGCTCAATGCCATCAAGAAACTCGGCTTCACCTTGTCGATTGATGACTTCGGTACAGGTTACTCGTCGCTGGCTTACTTAGCCCGCTTCCCGATCGATGAGCTCAAAATCGACCGCGCGTTTATCAGTAATATCGACACCCTACCCAAACAGCTCACGGTGATTGAAAACATCATTAATTTGGGGCGCTCACTGAACCTGACCGTGGTTGCAGAAGGGGTAGAAACTCAGCAACAAGCCACTTTACTCTCCAACCTAAATTGCCACTCCATCCAAGGCTTCCATTTTTATCGCCCACAACCTAAGCACGAAGTGGAAGAGTTGTTTGCGCAAAATCGCCGCCATCGCAAATCCCTCTAAGGGGTTAATTTAACTCTGATTGGTAGAAACCTGCCTTACATCAAATCGGGGAGACTCAATCCTTCCTAAAATGCGTTCACTATTCCCTGAATTCAGAGCCTTACGCTATGGAACTTCTCTGTCCGGCCGGAAATTTGCCGGCCCTGAAAACAGCGATTGATTGTGGTGCCGATGCGGTTTATATCGGTTTCAAAGATGATACCAACGCTCGCCACTTTGCCGGCCTTAATTTTAGCGGCAAAAAGCTCGAAAAAGCGGTGGATTACGTACACGACCACCATAAAAAAATTCATATTGCACTCAATACCTTCGCCCACCCTAATGGCTTCGAGCGCTGGACTAATGCGGTAGATCAAGCGGCCGATCTCGGGGTTGATGCCTTGATCATTGCCGATATTGCCGTGCTGGAGTATGCGGCGCGCCACTACCCACACCTTGAACTGCACCTTTCCGTGCAAGCATCAGCCACCAACGTGAAAGCCGTTGAATTTTATCATCAGAATTTTAACGTCAAACGTGTCGTTCTGCCGCGCGTGCTTTCCATTCATCAGGTGAAGCAGCTTTCGCGTAATATTCCACAAGGTGTCGAGCTGGAAGTGTTCGCTTTTGGCAGCTTGTGCATCATGTCGGAAGGCCGCTGTTATCTCTCCTCTTACATGACGGGTGAGTCGCCTAATACGGTTGGAGCTTGCTCTCCCGCCAAATATGTACGCTGGCAAGAGACAGAATCAGGGCTTGAATCTCGCTTGAACGAAATTTTGATTGATAAGTATGCGGCGGGGGAAAATGCAGGTTATCCAACCCTGTGTAAAGGGCGCTTCATCACGGATATTGAAGGTGAACGAAAGTGCTATCACGCTCTTGAAGAGCCAACCAGTTTAAATACCTTGTCACTGCTGCCAGAGCTGTTTGCCGCCAATGTGGCTTCAGTAAAAATTGAGGGGCGTCAACGAAGCCCTGCATATGTCGAACAAGTCACCCGCACTTGGCGTGCCGCGATTGATCGCTACTTAGCCAATCCTGCGCAATACCATGTCGAACCCAAATGGAATGCGGCACTGGCCAATGTCTCAGAAGGTACCCAAACCACACTCGGTGCCTATCACCGTCAATGGCAATAAGGGCAACGATCATGAAATATGCTTTAGGTCCACTACTCTATTTCTGGCCAAAACAGGACGTTGAAAGTTTCTATACTCAAGCCGCCGCCAGCATGGCGGATGTCATTTATCTTGGTGAAACCGTCTGCTCGAAGCGCCGTGAAATGAAACCACAACACTGGTTTGAGATTGCCAAATCCCTCTCTGCTGCTGGCAAACAAGTGGTGCTTTCTACTATGGCACTGCTTGAAGCGCCAAGTGAAATCAATGTGATGAAGAAGTACATCGATAACGGTGACTTCGCGATTGAAGCCAATGATGTTTCCGCTATTCAGATGGCGCACGAAAAAGGCCTTCCTTTTATCGTCGGGCCGGCCGTCAATACCTATAACGCACACACTCTCAAGCTGTTTTTAAAACAAGGCATGATCCGTTGGTGTATGCCAGTTGAGCTGTCACGAGACTGGCTAATCAACACCTTACAGCAGTGTGATGAGCTCAATATTCGCGGACAATTTGAAGTAGAAGTGTTTAGCCACGGCTATTTACCACTGGCTTATTCAGCGCGCTGCTTTACCGCTCGCGCCGAAAACCGCGCTAAAGACGAATGTGAGACCTACTGTATTCGCTACCCGACGGGCATTCAAGTCGCGAGCCAAGAGGGGCAATCGGTATTTAACCTCAATGGTATTCAAACCCAATCGGGTTACTGCTACAACTTGGTCAACGATTTACCAAGTATGGCCGGATTGGTCGATGTGGTGCGTTTAAGCCCACTCGGCGTTGAGACGTTCCAACATCTTGAGCAATTCAAAGCCAATGAACAAGGGCTGAAGCCGCAGCCGATTACCAGCCATCAGTGCAACGGTTACTGGCATCAATTAGCTGGTTTGGCCGTTAAAAATAGCTAAGGTTTACCAAAGGGTTGCTCATCGG
>NZ_WPDC01000016.1:0-63672 GCF_035615595.1 Vibrio sp. R-1
CGACAGGGAAGAAGGTGATGGCTACGGCTTGCAGCTCCTCGCTGAAGGACGTCACGATGGAACTAGGAGGAAAATCGCCGCTGATCATCTGCGATGATGCAGACCTTGATCGGGCCGCTGACATTGCCATGATGGCGAATTTCTTCAGTTCAGGACAGGTCTGTACCAACGGTACGCGAGTGTTTATCCCTTACCATTTACAAGCTCAATTTGAGGAAAAAATCGTTGAACGGATAGCACGTATTCGCTTAGGTAACCCCCAAGACATACAGACCAATTTTGGCCCATTAGTTAGCTTTACTCACCTTGAGCGAGTACTTGAATACATTAAATCCGGTCAAGAGCAGAATGCTCGCTTGTTAACCGGTGGCTATCGAGTTACCGAAGGAGAATTCCGTCAAGGCGCTTACATTGCCCCTACCGTATTTACTGATTGCCATGATGACATGAAGATTGTGCAAGAAGAAATCTTCGGTCCTGTTATGAGCATTTTGACTTATCAGAATGAACAAGAAGTTATCCAGCGAGCCAACAAAACGCTCTACGGTTTGGCAGCAGGAGTGGTCACACAGGATTTAGCTCGTGCCCATCGAATAATTCATCAACTTGAAGCGGGTATTTGCTGGATAAACACTTGGGGTGAATCTCCTGCTCAAATGCCAGTAGGCGGCTATAAGCAATCCGGCATCGGTAGGGAAAATGGTCTGAGTACACTTGCGCATTATACCCGAATTAAATCAATACAAGTTGAGCTGGATAACTTTAACTCTATTTTCTAACTCAGCGCCTATCCCTCTATATAAGGAGATCACATGTCTAAGGAATACGATTACATTATTATTGGCGCTGGCTCTGCTGGTAACGTGTTAGCGACACGCCTAACCGAGGAGAGTGACGTTAGTGTGCTACTACTGGAAGCTGGTGGACCAGACTACCGCCTTGATTTTCGCACCCAAATGCCAGCAGCATTAGCGTACCCATTACAGGGAAGACGCTACAACTGGGCCTATTTAACCGATCCAGAACCACATATGAATTATCGAAGAATGGAGTGTGGTCGAGGTAAAGGGCTTGGTGGTTCATCACTTATCAATGGTATGTGTTACATACGTGGTAATGCGATGGATTTTGATGGTTGGGCTAAACTTAAAGGCCTAGCCGATTGGAGCTATCTTGACTGCCTACCATACTTTCGTAAAGCTGAATGCCGTGATATCGGAGCTAATGACTATCATGGCGATCAGGGACCTGTTCACGTCACTACTCCCAAAGCCAATAATAATCTTCTTTTCCAAGCGATGGTCATGGCAGGCTCTCAAGCCGGGTTTCCTATCACTGATGATTTGAATGGTTATCAGCAAGAAGGTTTTGGCCCCATGGACCGCTCAGTTACACCGCAAGGTCGTCGTTCTAGTACAGCGAGAGGCTATCTCGACCAAGCTAAGCATCGCCCTAATTTAACGATCGTCACACATGCTTTAGCTGACAAAATCTTATTCAGTGGCACACAAGCCACAGGTATCCGCTATTTAGTTAGAAATAACCCGAATGGTCTTGAGGCTCGAGCTAAACGTGAAGTCTTAGTTTGTTCTGGCGCTATTGCTTCGCCCCAATTGTTACAGCGCTCAGGTGTAGGTCCAGCCGCTTTACTCAAAAATCTAAATATTCCTCTCGTGCATGATTTACCCGGTGTTGGTCAAAATCTACAAGATCATTTAGAAATGTACCTGCAATATTCATGTAAACAACCCATTTCCCTCTATCCTTCGCTGCAGTGGTGGAATCAACCCAAAATTGGAGCAGAATGGTTATTGAATGGAACCGGAATTGGTGCCAGCAACCACTTTGAAGCAGGGGGATTTATTCGTACTAGGGATTCATTTGCATGGCCCAATATCCAGTTTCATTTTTTACCGGTGGCCATCAATTATAATGGCAGTAACGCTGTTCAAGAACATGGTTTCCAAGCGCATGTCGGATCAATGCGCTCTCCAAGCCGTGGCCGAGTAGAATTACTCTCTCGGGATCCCCGCAAGCATCCCAGTATCTTGTTTAACTATATGTCGACAGAACAAGATTGGCAGGAATTTCGTGATGCCATTCGTATTACTCGCGAGATCATCCATCAACCAGCTCTTGACCCCTACCGAGGCCGAGAATTGAGCCCTGGGCTCAATAAGCAGAGTGATGCTGAGTTGGATGCATTTATTCGCCAACATGCTGAAACCGCCTTTCATCCTTCATGCTCCTGTAAAATGGGCGAAGATGATATGTCTGTCGTCGATGGAGAAGGAAGGGTCCATGGAGTTCAAAAACTGCGCGTGGTAGATGCTTCAATAATGCCCATTATTATCACTGGAAATCTGAATGCTACCACTATTATGATGGCCGAAAAAATAGCTGATAAAATTCGTGGGCGCACCCCATTACCACGCAGTACAGCAGCCTACTACCAAGCGAATGGAGTCCCAACTAGAACCGAGCCTGTTCGTGCTGTGGTTGATTTCTCCTCGGCGATAATGGCCTAACTCATCATCCCTCGCGACTTGAAATCACAGATAGGCGGCGAGTCATCAACCCATTTGTACAGTCGCAAACTAGCGTTTGGTGAGAGCCAAAGATAGGCTCTCACTGTCCTCGGCTCAATTTAACAACCATTAACCTTAACCATTAGGCTATTTGGCTGTGTTTGTAATCATGTTGATTTCCTTGTTGTATCCTAGCCAAATATTGATTCTGCCCAACTCTGCGTAATTGTCCTGCTTCCATCTCATAAATCTTATCCGCTTGCTCGATGGTCTCTAGGCGATGCGCCACAGAAATCACTGTTTTCCCTTGGCTAAAAGTCTTGATCGCTTGCAATACTTGGGCTTGAGTTTGGCTATCCAGTGCTGAGGTAAACTCATCAAGTAGTAAAATAGGCGCATCATGTAAAAGCGCTCTGGCAATCGACAAACGCTGTCGTTCTCCGCCAGAAATTTGGTTACCATTTTCACCGATCAGCGAATCTAGCCCGTGCGGCAGCTTAGCCACCAAATCGTTCAACCCTGCGGCTTGTATAACTTCCAATAAAACTTGTTCACTCGCTTCAGGCCTAGCAAGTAATAAATTATCGCGTAAGCTCCCACCTAGCAGCTGAACCTCTTGTGTTACATAGGCGATATGGCGATACCACTGCTCTGTGCCTATCTCATCCAGGGTTTTTCCACCCATAGTTAAGCGGCCCTGTGTTGGTATGTGAAATACAGCCAACACATCGAGTAAGCTGCTTTTCCCTGAGCCACTTTTTCCGACTAGAGCAATATGTTCACCCGCAGCTACCTCAAGGTTAATCCCATTGAGTACCGGCTGACCATCTAAGCAAAGATGAATATCTTTGAGTGATAAATCAAAAGCATTTGGTTTTACGCCTTGGGTAATTTGCTGCGGATTCTGGGAAAACTTATACAAACGAGATGCGGCTTTTAACATGTATCGGAGTAAGGCCGCATAAACAGTCATCCGCGTTAATGGCCGAATAGCAACAACAGTTGCAACTACGACCACTAAAAACTGCGATCGATTGAGCCAATCGATCTCCACCAACCAGGCTGCTAAAGCTAAATTGGTCACAAGGCCAAGCTCTAAAATCAGCGTTGCCAGCAACACACCACTTCCGCCGAGCCACTCTAATCCTAATCCTTGATCTTTTTGCTCTTCAATCTGCTGACAGAGTGGTTCTGCCAATCGCTTACTCTGTCCAAAACTGCGCAGCATAGGTAAACAGTCCAGATACTCGAGTAACAAGCTACTGCTTTGCACATTGGACTGGTGAGTATGATCAGCTTGATGGCTAAATCGGCCTTCTACTCGGACTAATACACTAAAGGCTAACCCAAAAATCAGTACTAGAGTTATGGCTAACCAAGGCTGAATGATAGCAAGCACAGCGATCATCACCATCGGTGCCACCCAAGTTGCGACAAACTCCGTCAATAAATGACTGAAGATATCTTCAAACTGCTTGAGATCAGAGGTGAGTAATTTCACTTTTTCACCCAAGCGCTTACCTCGTAAAGCAGCCAAAGGTTGAAGTCGGATATCATTTAATAACTGCTGACGTAATTGATGAGTAATTTGATAGGCACCAAGAAAACTGAGCTTAGTGCTCTGCCCTACTATCCACTGTGCTAAAACCAACGACAGCGCTATCAATAACATAACGGTGAAGGATAGTGACTCGAAAGAGAGTAGAAAACGAAAGAGCAGTAGCCAAATCAGTAGCCCAATCAGTTCAGTCACCACTTTCCCCAGTAAACCGAACCAAAAATGTTGTGTCTTTGCGCCACTGTGTTGAATTAATCGCTGTAAACTATTCATCATTCAGCTCCCGCAATTGACCATTTTGTAATACCAAACGACGATCAACCTGCTTAATTTGGTTGGCTCGATGGCTGATTATTAGTTGAATCTGCTCTGGGGCATAAAGTCGCAATGTTTCAAAAACATTCTGCTCAGTAAAAATATCCAAATGCGCTGTCGCCTCATCCAAAATTAAGATCGGTGCTTTTGTTACCGCCGCTCGGATGATCGCTAAACGCTGCATTTCACCCCCACTGAATGAACGGCAAGCTTCTCCAATCTGGCAATCCAGCTGCTCAGGTAAACGCTGAACTAATTGTGCAAGCCCAAAGCCTGTGAGTAACTGCCAAACTTCATATTCTTCAACATGACGTTTGGTTAAACATAAGTTGTCACGTAAGGATCCGGAAAAAAAGACGACATGTTGATCAACCGAGGCTAAATAATCGCTACGGCTCTCATCGTTAATGTCAGTTATTGGTTGGTCATTGATGTACCAAGCACCAGACGTAGGCATTAATTCACCACGTAAAGAGGCAATTAGAGTACTTTTCCCAACCCCAGATTCTCCCTCAATGGTTATTCGTTGTCCGGGATACACTCTTAAATTCACCTGCTGCAGGATCGTGTGGTGAAGATCACGCTTCACGACAAGATCACGGCATTCAAGAAGCGTTAAACATGAAGGATGAAGAGCATGAGACTCTGTCTCTGCGCATAATGGGAGGATTCGGTCTATCGCAATCAAAGATTGCTGAATTTGTGCAAACACTTGTGTCAAATCTAACCAAGGCTTAAGTAATCCGACGCATACGCACACGACCATGACCAGATCAATCAGAGTTAATTGACCTGCATTGGTAAACAGGATGGCGACAGGCAAAATCAAGATCAGCGAAATTTGAGCCAGCGTGACAAAGGTTACCCAAGCGCCAATCATAATTTGGGTGTATCTTGTCACCATCTTATGGTGAGTTTGTAAAGTTCGACTGAGCTCAAGATAGGAATCCGCATCAACCGCGAATAGCTTCATTACCCCGATGGTACGTAGAAACTCCATTTGTGCTTGATGTAAATGCGCAACGATTTGGTTGTATTTTTGCTGTCTTTCCGCAAACCCGCGCATCATCCAAATTTGTGCGCCCATCGCCAAAGGCAATGGTATTAACGCAATCAGCGCAAGTCGCCAATCAATAGAGAACAACAATCCCACCATAAAAATGGGCATTAGCAAACCATTGATAATATCCGTACCATGGTGCGCAATCAGTGGCTCAAGACTCTGACATTCATCGGTGATGCGCTTTTCGATATCGCCCCGACTCAAACTGCGCAATTTGTCGATTCTCATCTTGGCAAGTGCAAGTACTAAGTGCTGCCTTACTTTCTGAATAATATGGTAAGCCGCCAAATGAGCCTGCCACACAGCTAATCCATAAAGGGCATAGCGCATAATGACTGCCATACACATCAACAGTAAGTAAACCGCCACAGTTTGCCCATGGTAGATCGCCGAGACCACTAAGTAGAGATAAACCCAAAATATAAGCTCAAACACGCTACACAAAATGGCACTAATTACCGATAACGCAACGCGGTTTCGCTCACTTAGCAACATACTCTTCAGTGCCGCCATTCGGCTCATGTTGTCTGAGAGCAACATAAAAACTCCATAAATGGAGGTTATTCTCGTGACAATTTCTTAATACTGCTAACGCAATCGGACATAAAAACAGCGCACATAGATAATCCGATACTCCACCTAGGCTTTTCATTTTTGCGCTAAACCATAGTCAAATCACTTAAATACTAAATCCTGCTAGGGGCGGTTTTCGTCAACTTAGTGCAAGAATCTTTCTATCCAAGTAGTCAATACCCCGCGTTACGGTGTATAACTTTGTCAATAATAAAAACAAGTTAAGAGTTTTTTGCATGGCTGTCGGTTCTGAAGATCTGAATAAACTGGCGTTGCTTTTAAAACCGGGGATGAAGGTATCGGCTGAAATTCATTTTGGCCCTGAAGATACTTATGCGTTCCACACCACCCTGATTGGCCACAAAATTGAGCAATATATTGTGCTGGATCTGCCGCTCAAGGCGCATCAAGCCTTGGTGATGCGTAAACTCAAGAATGTCCCGATCGTCTTACGCGGTATGTGCGACACTGAATTGGGGCATATTTTGGCGTTTCAAAGTTCCATTTTGCAGCCCAGCACTAAACCTTTCTGTGTTTTGTTTATTCGCCCACCTAAACATTTTGCGACCAAAGCGATTCGTAGCCATGAACGTTATAAAGTGGCGATCCCGGCTGAAGTGAGTGAAGACAACAAAAACTATGCGGGCACGTTAGTCGACTTTTCCATTTCAGGTTGCGGGGTGTTTATTGGTGGTGAAAATGAGCTCCATATGGGCTCTAAAGTGCGGATTAATAGTGAACTCGACCCCTTTCTGCCGAAGCGGCTCAAAAGCCATATCGTCAATATTCGGCGTAAATCGAATGGGCATTTGATCGGCATTCAGTTTGAACAACCGATCACTTTGACGGAAACGCTAAAAAAACAGGTTCTTGAACACGCTTTTCTCGCTGGCTCAATTTAAGCCAGCGTTTTTTTGGCCATGATGATATTTGAAATGCTCCAGCGCTTTATGCAAAGTCTGCTCTTTCAGCGGCTTCACTAATACATATTCCGCGCCCGCATGGAAAAATGCTTGCCGTGTTTCTTCTAAGCCATCCGCAGTACAGGCATACACCACCACCGGAAGGTGCAGTACTTTTTTGATGGTGCGCGTGGTCTCAACGCCATCCAGATAGGGTAACTGGTTATCCATCAGCACTAAGTCGTAGTCATGTATTTTGAGCTCTTCAATCGCCTGTAGTCCATCGGTTACCCAGCTCACATCTAAGCCATACTTACGACAGAATGCTTGAGCAATAAAGGCGTTGGTGTGGTTATCCTCCACCAGCAGTACACGCAGAGTCTTATCAAATAACGGTTGAGGATCAGGAGCCGGTAACAACTGCTGCGGAGCATCCGGTCTTTCTACCAGCTCAATCGGTAACTGAATTTCAAAACGTGTACCGATACCATACTCGGAGCTGACGTGCAGTTGACCACTGAGCATTTCCACTAAACTGTGCACAATCGTTAAGCCTAAACCACTTCCGCCGTACTCTCGAGTGGTGGTCGATTCAGCCTGCATGAAGGGTTCAAAAATCACCGTTAAATCTTGTTCGCGTATACCAATCCCCGTATCGACGACTTGAATCACCAACTGAGCTAACGGATCGCCTTCAATTAATTGTAATTCGACACGTATCGAACCTTGGTGAGTAAACTTGATCGCGTTATTGAGCAAATTGAACAAGATTTGGTTAATCCGGATCTGATCGCTGCGCACAATCGCTGCGGTGGTGATATTGGAATTCACCACCAGTTCCAAACCTTTTTCATGACATAAAGGTCGATAAATGCGGTCAATCGCGCACACCAACTCTTTAAGGCGAAACTCATTCTTTTGAATACGGAATTTGCCCTGCTCTAAGCGTGAGAAATCCAAGATGTCATTCAACACCGCGAGCAAATGTTCACCACTGCTGCATAACACAGCCACGTGTTCGCGCTGTTCGTCATTGAGTGGGGTCCGTTTTAGCAGTTGGGAAACGCCGAGCACACCATTGAGCGGCGTGCGCAATTCGTGACTCATTTTGGCCAAAAACTCGGCTCTGACCCGTGCCGACTCTTCCGCTTCGCGCCTTGCGGCTTGGCTTTGTTTCTCCGCTTCCGCGATGGTGGTGATATCTTGCCCTTGAGTAATGATGGAAATGATCTGCCCTTCCACCATGATCGGCGAAAGGTTCCAGCGGTACACACGACCATCTACTTCGGTTGTGACGTCACTCGGATTATTGCCCTGTGCCGCATTAATGATGGTCGGCAACAGTTGGCGTTCAAGAATCTCAAATAAGAAATGGTTTTGCGCATCTTCGCGCAAAAACTGGATTTGCGCTGAGGGATTCATGCGGATCAGCCGACCAGAGGTATTCCAAAGCATGGTCGGTGAGAGCGCAAAGTTAAACAGATCTTCAAACTGCTTTTCTTTATTGGCGAGACGACGGAATGATTGCTCCAACGTTCGCCCAAAATAGTCGAACTCATAAATTTTAGAACCAGCAAACTGGATCTTGGTGTCCAGCTCCATCAATTTATGGGTGTAATTCATTAGGGTTTCGATTTCTCGCTGAATACGTTTTTGTAACCACCAGCGTGATGCTATGGAAACACCAATCATACTGAGCAGCGCAAACGCCATCCAAAAATAGAAATTATCCCGCAGGGTGAGCACATTTTGGTTGGTCTGAATCGAGTAGACGCACAGATAGGTCGGTACATTTTCTACTTCTAAGAAGGTTTGGCCAACAATAAAGCTGTCCCTCATGACATCTTTTCCACTGTGCACCACATAGTCCAGCGAATAAGGTTCATTGCCTTTCAAAGTGGAGACCAGCGGTGTGGTGTCTACGGTCAGAACTAGGTTTTCTGAGTTACTGCCACTGCGGATATTTTCCAACAGCGCAAAGTTATCATTGAGTACGATGCCTACATACAGGTACCCAACCACCTGCCCAGTTCCTGTTTCAATCAGTGATGATCGGCGCATTAACAAATGCACGGGTTTACCATCGCCAGACGTTTGAACCAAATGCCAATTGCCACTGATCGCCACTTTACGGATAAGCTTCTTCAGCTCTTGTTGGGCAATGCCGTAAAAGGAGGCGCTGCCATCATCCCAAAGGATGTTGTCGTGACTGGAAATAAACCGCAGATCCGGTGCATTAGAGAGTTCAAGTTCATCGACACTGGAAAAAAACGCATCCAACCGACTCGAATCTCGGCTGACAAGTGCATTGATTAAACTGATATTTTTGGCTGTGCTGTCTTGGTGAATTCGCAGTGCCGCAAGACGAAAATCAAACAAACTTTGAATCAAGCTGGAGGTTTGAACTGAGGTGCGTTGCCCTTCTTGAGCCATCAAGCGGCTACTGATCTGGTAACTTTGGAATAATACACTGACGATCAGAACGCCCATCACCACCACCACAGCATGGGTGATAAATGAAGCGATGCGCTGTTTATGCTTGATTTGGCTAGGTCGAATGTTCAAACACGTAATCCTCTGCCCTAACGATCCGAATAACGGAAAGCCCGAGCTTTCAGTTCTGCAATACGCGCTGCTGAATCTTGTTTGGTGACCACTTCAAAATCGCCTGAATAGACCAAAGGTACGGCTTTCCCTTCCAAATCCCATTTAATCGCTTCAGCCATCGCCACACCCGTATCGTCATTCATACGCATCACTGTGACATCCAATTCTCCTTTGGCAAGCGCTTCAAGCTCTGCTGAGCCGCCTCCCCAACCATTGACGAGAATATCTTGTCGATTCAGCTCTTTCAGTGCCTGCGCAGCTCCCAAAGCCACGTCCGTCGCACAGGCGTAAATAAAGCCAATTTCTGGATTATTCTTGACGATGTTTAGGGTCGCTTTATAGCCACTTTGCTCGGTTGCCTTGGTGTAATAGGAAGAAGCCAACGGAAAATGGTGCGCCTCGTTCATATCTTGAATGAAGGTGTCTCCCCGCGCTTCACTGATATACCCCTCGGAAAAATAAAGTACTGAGTACGGCTTTTTCGGGGCATGTACTTGGTAATATTGCGCCAATAATTGCGCGCCGTACTCATGATCAAAACCGATGTACATCATGGGCTGCTTGCCTTGCCAATCTTTGACTGGCGTCGTGATGTTTTGCAAAATCAGTTTCGTTTCGGAGGAGTGCAGCACATGCTCAATGAATTTGCGGTGACGGGTGGTATCTAAGGTAAAAATCAGATAATCGCTCTTATTTTTCAGCGCTTCCATCAAGGAAACACTCTGCTGGCGAGTATCAAGATTTGGGCGAGTAAACACCTGATTGATTTGATAGCGAATCCCTAAAGCGTCCATTCGCTTTTCAAACGCTTTGATATTGCGAACCCAATAGTCGGAAATTTGCTGTCCGGGATAGACCACTGAAATAATAACGGGTTGTTTTTGCGCCACCGTCAACGCACTCGGTTTATCACGAACTGTTTGAGCAAAAAGCTCGGAAATTGGCCGCTGTTCAGGGAACTCAGCAAGAAATTCATCATAATGCCAATAGCCTTTTAATGAATCGGCTTGACCAGTTGAGCTGAAGAGCGCTGCCATCAGAAACAGCGGGGATATTAGCTTTCTTTTCATAGCTTCCTCATGAGCTTTTCTTCCTAATGTTCAATTTGAATGATATTCGCTGGCAAACGCCACCATCTCATTGAATCAAGAAGAACTCTTTTGCCCAGATCGGGAAATCGTTGTCACTGATTATTAAGCATGATTGAGGTAATTCATAGTGCAGGTGTGGGAAAAATAGTTTCTCACACCTGCAACTGCTCACTTATTCAGCAAGTTTGTCTTAGAAAGTAAAAGCAAGATTCGCCGAAAGCCCGAATTGGTTATCGCCAGCGTAAGAGCCTGCCAGATCAAAGCTGACGACATCCCACGGACTGACACCAAGACCGACAGAAACCGAGTTATCCAACGAGTTTTGTAAGTCCACTTCATAACCGGCTCTGAGCTGCGCCCAACCCCATACATTCCCTTCCACCCCGAAACGCATAAACTGGGTATCGTCGTTGTCACCGTTGAAGCGGCGCTGTTTGGTGAGATCAAGATCCACCGCGGCGATAAAGAAATCACTCACATAACTGCCTGACACCGCTATTTGGGTATCTAGCTTGTAAGTGTTGTTTCGGTTCTGGGTTTGAATATCCTTCGCAAACAGATCTTTGGCGACGATACCGACACGATACTGATCAATAAGCCACACTGCGCCCATATCTAAGTTGAAGGCGTTATCCTTCACTTCGCTTTTATCGTAGTCATCAAGGTCGAAAGATTTGACCGACGCATTATCTTGATAAGTTCGCAGTTGCTGCACTTTCGGCGTTACGCCCAGCGCAACCGTCTGCCCACCGAGTACCACTTGTTTGCCTACTGCCAAGCCCACTTCGGTATAACCAAACGCAGTTAAATCGACATCGGAACTTTCATAGCGAGTTTTCACCTCATTGGCACTGTTGCCAGATTTCTCGGCCACATTGGCTTTGGCAATCACTTCTGCATAGCCACGGGAGAAAAAGTTGAGGGAGACTGCATCGAGAGGTAGGGCGACTGCAATACCAATCCCTGCTGTGACAGCTAAGGGTTTATCATCCGCCAATTGATCGAGATAACGATTGAGCTGATCTACGTTTTCTTGCGTTGCCGCGCCGACTCCTGCGCGCTCAAACTGTTCAATGGAATCTTGCAAATCATCTATCGTTTTGAGTGATTCATCCTTGTCTTCCGCTCGCAGCCCAATGCTGGGCAGCAAAATACCGAATGAGTCATTTTTACGATACACCGCCGTCAGCGCTGGGTTGTAGTAGGGAGCCAGCAGATAATCCGCCGTAGAAACGCCCGTATTACCCATACCGGCACCGCGAGCATCCATCAACAAATTAGAAGCCAATGCCGAAGAAGAGAAGGCTATTGCCATGACCACTGCTAAAGTACTTTTTGTTTGAATATTCATTCCGTTACCAACCTCATTTTGGGTTATCCCATACACAAGGTTAATACATGAATGATTTTTTCCCAGAAAATAGGGTGACATGGCTCACTAATTGGGCACGTTCACTGAAAAATAATCTCCCGTTGATCAATTCGCGCCATCCCCGCCACCAACGCTTCTTTCTGGGATTTGGAGAGCGCTTTAATTCGGTATTCGAGCTTCAATGCCGCACTTTTGCCATCAGCAACGGGCAATGACCACACCAGTTCTAGTGGGCCTTTGCCACGCAGCGCTTTCGCACCCCTGCCCTTTTGATGTTGGGCAAAGCGGCGCGATACATCGGTAGTGATGCCACAATAGAGTGCGTTATTTGCACAACGCACCAAATAAACAAACCAAGGTGAAGGCAACTCAGCCAAGGTTTCCATTAGCCTAAATGTCGTTCAATCAGTGCGCGCAACTCGGCCACTTCTTCACGCAGTGCTGCCACTTCTTGTTCTAGCTCAGCGTATTGAGAAGAGGCGTTCGCTTCATTGTCTGAGCTCGTGGCAAAAGCCGCCATATCCACTTCACCGCAAAACAGATGATGGTAGCGGGACTCACGCTTACCCGGTTCGCGTGGCAATTTCACCACCAGCGCACCTGAGTCACGATTCGCTAAGAGCTCAAGTACCGCTTCAGTCTCTTTCACATCGGTAAATGTACAGAGTCGATTGGTTCGCGTGCGCAGCTCTCCGGGGGTTTGCGCACCGCGCAGCAATAAGCAGCAGATGAGTCCGAGTTCTTGTTGATTGAGTTTGAGATCGCCAAACTCTGTATTACAGAAGCGGTGTTGGTATTTGCTGGTACGGCTATTAAAGCTGCTTTCATCGCTTACAAGGCGACGAGCGATTAACCCTTCCACCGTGTCTTGCACTTCCGCTTCACTCAAGTTGAGTACCGGTTCGCGATTGCTTTTTTGGTTACAGGCGGTGGTTAAGCTATTGAGTGTCAGTGGATAGTGATCGGGCGTGGTGACTTCTTTTTCAATTAAACAGCCAATTACACGGGCTTCGAGTGGGGAGAGTTGAATATTCATCGTGCTGTCCTTCTGCTGGCGGGCGAACCCGCAGTCGGTATTTAATGCTCAGTTAACAGAGGTAACCGAATCATTTTGCCATTCTCATCAATCATAATGATTCTGGCGCGGTTTAATTCAATTTCGGTCAACTCAAGCTGCTGACGCTCTTTCATGTAAGCCTCTCGCAGTTTGATTGCGACAGCATCAAGCTCAGTTTGCAGCGGCGGTGTGGGGACCAAAATTTCAGAATTACGCATGGTTGCTCATCATGTCTTCATGAATGGCGCACATGATATAGCGCATTATTTCTGATGTACAATTGGCTCGCGCTTTGAATGGCGATTTATTGGTCAAGATAAGCCGCATATTGATCTTAAGTCTGTTATGAAAAGAATTGTTGTGTTTTAATCTTCGCAGTTGCATTAAAAGTAGGAAAAGGAACCTATGAACAGCGTATTTGAAATTGTGAGCTTGGCTCGTCGCAAAAATAAACTTCAACGCGAACTCGATGATAACGAGAAAAAAGTGCGTGATAACCGTAAGCGTGTTGAACTGCTGGTAAACCTGCTTGACTACATCAAGCCAAACATGAGCCACGAAGAGATTCTCGGCATCATCAAAAACATGAAGTCTGACTACGAAGATCGTGTCGATGACCACATCATCAAGAGCGCGGAAATTTCTAAAGAGCGCCGTGATATCAGCCGTCGTATCAAAGACTTAACTGAGCACGATAAGCAGATGACTCAAGGCAAAAAAGCCTAATGATTCCAGACCCACCGCAAGGTGGGTTTTCTTTAGCGCGCCAATCCGTTTATCTCATTCGAATTAAGGTAAAAGCGTTAACGTTTCTATCAATGTCTGCCTTGCAAAAACTGAACGTGATCGACATTAAACGTTTGCGTAATCGCTAACCTTCACCGAACAAAATTCCGAGCCTTTCGTCACATATTTTCCATTGCTATAGTGTCATTAGTGAATCAACAGAGTGCCCTGAAAATCGCAGGTTTGACTAAAATAGCGATAGAGCGGCCTCTTTTCTTGATGGTTTAGCCATACTCAACCCATGGCAAATTCACCAAGAAACCATTCGAGGCATGGAGCTTCCTCACTACTCTCACGATGAGAAGATTGGCACGACACTGACACTGTCCACACTATTAACGAGGGTCAAATAATGGATATGAGTATGGTTGAAATTTTAGGATACGCGGCATCGATCATGGTGGCGGTATCATTGACAATGAAAGACATCGTCAGACTGCGTGTACTGAATTTTATTGGTTGTGCACTGTTTACTGCATACGGTTTGATGATTGATGCTTGGCCTGTCGTCGTGACTAACGGTTTTATTGCCTGCGTCAACGTCTACTTCTTGGTGAAAATGCAACAGGAAAAAAAGCCTGACGCGTCTTCGAGCGCGGCTTAGTTTTCCCTGAAACAATAATGCCCGGTTTACCCGGGCATTATTGTTATGAAGAAAGAAAAATTTTATGGAGAGAGAAAAATTACTCTTCTTCGTTGTGCAGTACTGCCCACGCTTGGGCACATTTCACCGCACGCTTCCAACCTTTATAACGGCGTTGACGCTTCTCTTCATCATGGTGTGGTTTAAAGCTGCGATCGATTTCCGCTTTGCCTTGCAGCTCTTCTAAGCCATCCCAGAAACCAACAGCAAGACCGGCGAGGTAAGCTGCGCCTAATGCGGTGACTTCTGTGACTTTCGGACGATGCACTTCGGTATCCAATACATCCGCTTGGAACTGCATCAGGAAGTTGTTGGCGACCGCACCACCATCGACACGCAGCGCAGAAAGCTTGATACCAGAATCGGCTTGCATCGCATCCAACACATCACGCGTTTGGTAAGCGATACTTTCCAGCGTTGCGCGAATAATGTGGTTTGAATTCACACCACGGGTTAAGCCGACAATTGTCCCACGCGCATACGCATCCCAGTAGGGAGCGCCTAAACCCGTAAAGGCTGGCACCACATACACACCATTTGAGGTATCCACTTTGGTGGCGAAGTACTCTGAGTCGCGAGCATCGGAAATCAGTTTCAGCTCATCACGCAGCCATTGAATGGATGCACCGCCCATAAACACCGCCCCTTCCAGTGCATAAGCCGGTTCACCGCGTGGGCCACACGCTAGCGTGGTCAGCAAGCCGTTGTGCGAGGTCACTTTTTCCTGTCCTGTGTTCATCAGCAAGAAGCAGCCCGTACCGTAGGTGTTTTTCGCTTGTCCCGCTTGTACACACATTTGGCCGTACAGCGCCGCTTGTTGGTCACCGGCAATCCCCGCGATTGGAATACGCGTACCGCCTTTACCACCAATGTTGGTTTGACCGTACACTTCAGACGATTTTTTCACTTCCGGCATCATGGAGAGCGGGATATTAAATTCGGCGAGGATCTTTTCATCCCACTGCAAGGTGTTGATGTTGAACAGCATAGTACGGGATGCGTTGGTGTAATCGGTCACATGCACACGGCCTTGAGTCATTTTCCACACTAGCCATGTATCAACCGTACCAAACAGCAGTTGTCCTGCTTCAGCTTGCTCGCGTGCGCCTTCGACATTGTCCAGAATCCATTTAATTTTGGTACCTGAGAAGTAAGGGTCGAGCACCAAACCAGTATTGTCGCGAATGTAACTTTCTAAACCGCGCGCTTTCAGCTCTTCACAAATGGCAGCAGTACGGCGACATTGCCAAACAATCGCGTTGTAGACAGGCTTACCCGTCTCTTTATTCCACACTACCGTGGTTTCACGTTGGTTGGTAATACCGATAGCGGCAACTTCATCACTGCGAATACCCGCTTTGCCCAGCGCTTCAACCAATGTTGAGCTTTGCGTAGCGTAGATTTCCATTGGATCGTGTTCCACCCACCCGGCTTGCGGGTAGATTTGGGTAAACTCACGCTGAGAAACGCTCACGATGTTCGCATCATGGTCTAACACCACGGCACGAGAGCTGGTAGTACCTTGATCGAGAGCGACGACGTATTTTTGCTCAGTCATGTTCTATTCCTTATGGTTTCACGTTCTTGCTTTACCCCAGCATGGCGATCACACCGAATCGCTGGAGTAGTCTCTATTGTTATTGAATATACTTTTGTTAAGTTTAACCCGCTGCTATGCGCGCGCTTCTTCACTCTCTTCTGCCGTGTCACATTGGTTCGGAATAGTGCAACCCGTCCCCGTTTTTGGCAGATAAGCCGCGATAAACTTTGGATATGCCCACGCGCCAAAACATGCGCCCAGAATCGGAGCCACAATCGGTACGATGAAGTAAGGGATCTCTTTTGCGCCAGTTAGGGCGTAATCCCATCCCGCGAAGTAGGCAAACAGTTTAGGACCGAAATCACGCGCAGGATTCATGGCAAAGCCTGTCAATGGACCTAATGAGCCACCAATCACCGCAATCAAAATACCGATTAGCAAGGGGTTCATCGCATTGCGATGCGCGCCATTGTTTTCATCACCCAACGCCAAAATCGCGAACATCAGTACCGCTGTAATGGTGAACTCAACGGCCATGGCTCCCATAAAAGAGAGTGAAGCATGCGGATAAGTTGAGAAGATCCCCGCTGTCGCTAAGGCTTCTTGGCTGCTGCGTACAAAATTGTGGGCGATTTCGTAGTCGGTAAAAAGGTTGCTGTACAAGCTGTAGACCAATGCCGCCGCACAAAACGCACCAGCCACTTGCGAAACGATGTAAGGTAACACTTTCGCTTTATCAAAGCCGTGGAAAGCGGCCAGAGCGATAGTGACGGCAGGGTTAATGTGCGCGCCAGAAACCCCAGCCGTACAATAAATGGCAATCGATACGCCAAAACCCCAGACAATGCTGATTTCCCACTGTCCGAATTGAGCACCTGCTAAAACGAGTGCGGCCACGCAGCCGACGCCGAAGAAAATCAGTAATCCTGTACCGATAAACTCGGCGATACACTGCCCGAGCAGAGTATGTTGCTTTGTTTGGTTCATAGTTCAGAGTCCTTTTTATTATCTTGCTACCAGAGCCGTATCGAACAGCAATCCACACCCGTTATACTTAGAAAGTCAGCATAAATATCTGCAGTCTCACTATTTTTCGGTTTATATTGTGGTCGCCGCCTACACCCGTCGGCTCTAATCGCATCATGACATAGCCGTTATTGGATGAACAATCTCACTGTTCGCGGTGAATCTGGCACAAAAATATCACCTCGAAAACAAACGACCGCAATTAATGAGTGTTCGAGCACAATTTTGTTATTAACAAATTCGTTTTTTGTTAAACAACGCATCTTTTTTCTCTCTCTTCTCCGATGTCTGAAAATGGCTAATCTTTTGGTTTAGCAATCACTAAATCATGAGTGCAAGCCAGATTTAACGCACGATCGCGCTAAAAAATCGACAGATATTCCCTTATTAAGTCACGAACATATTCACTCAAACGAACATTAAATGTGTCATACATGTTACAAACAGTGTTAATCATCAATAAGTGAATCGCATAAAATTACGCCACTGAAAGGTTCCATCCACTTCTATCCGCTATTTAATGCTCGTTCGCGCTTTTGTGAGCAAAACAACGAACATGAAATGAAAATAATGGCACACTAACCGTATGTGTTTTGATTGCATAAGGTTGAGCTCATGACGGCTTATCAAAGAATGGAAACCGACGTGGTCATCATTGGCGGCGGCGCAACAGGAACCGGAATCTTGCGCGACTGCGCATTGCGCGGATTGCGCTGTATTCTGGTTGAAAAAGATGACATTGCCGCGGGCACCACAGGTCGCAATCATGGTTTGCTGCACTCCGGCGCTCGTTACGCGGTCACTGACTCTGAGTCGGCACGCGAGTGTATCCAAGAGAACAAAATTCTGAAATCCATCGCGCGCCACTGCGTTGAAGCCACCGATGGTTTGTTTATCACTCTGCCAGAAGATGATTTAGGCTTTCAGGAGTCGTTTATTCACGCCTGCAGTGATGCAGGGATTGAAACGCAGCGCTTAACACCTAAAGAAGCCTTGTTACTTGAGCCGAATGTCAACCCTGCTTTGATTGGCGCGGTGAAAGTGCCTGACGGTACGCTCGACCCTTTTCGCCTGTGTGCGGCCAATGTGCTGGATGCCAAAGAACATGGCGCGCGAATGTTTAACCGCACTATTGTGACCCAGTTGATCCGTGAGGGAGATACCGTGCTTGGCGTGCGTTGCCAGCATTTAGGCAGTGGCGCTAAGTTTGATATTTTCGCCCAGCAAGTGATTAATGCGGCAGGTATTTGGGGACAAAACATCTGCGAATACGCGGACCTCAACATCAAGATGTTCCCCGCCAAAGGCTCGCTGCTGATCTTGGATTACCGCATTAATAATCTGGTGATCAACCGCTGCCGCAAGCCATCCGATGCGGACATTTTGGTTCCCGGCGATACCATTTCGCTGATTGGTACCACTTCCGAGCACATTGATTATGACCAGATCGATAATCTGCATGTCACTGAACGAGAAGTGGATATTTTGCTCGCCGAGGGCGCCAAACTTGCCCCCATTATGGCCAACACTCGCGTATTGCGCGCTTATGCGGGCGTTCGCCCACTGGTTGCAGTGGATGACGATGGCAGTGGCCGCAATATCAGTCGTGGCATTGTTTTGCTGGATCACGAGCAGCGTGACGGCTTGAAAGGCTTCACCACCATTACCGGTGGCAAACTCATGACTTACCGTTTGATGGCCGAGTGGGCCACCGATCTGGTCGCCAAGAAACTTGGCAATACTCAAAGCTGCCAAACGCATCTGCGCCCTTTACCAGGCTCTCAGCAAGCACCAAAAACGCTCAAAAAGACCGCCAGTATCGCCAAACCGGTTTATGAATCCGCCATTTATCGCCACGGTGAACGTGCCGCGAGCTTTTTAGCCGATGATGCGAAAAGCCAAGCGGTGATCTGCGAGTGCGAAATGGTCACCGCCGGTGAAATTGAGTACGCGATCAAGCAGTTGGATGTGAATAATTTGGTCGACCTACGACGCCGTACTCGTTTGGGTATGGGGCCTTGTCAGGGCGAGCTATGCAGCTATCGCGCAGCCAGTCTGTTTAGTGAATACGGACAAGTTTCGGGTTGCCAATCGAGCCACTTATTGGTCGATTTTCTGGAAGAGCGCTGGAAAGGCATCAAACCGATTTTCTGGGGCGATGCGCTACGCGAAGCAGAATTTAGCTACTGGATTTACGAAGGCTTGCTCGGTGCAAGCGATTTACCTTCCTTCGACTCAGCCACGGAGAAACAACAATGATGCATTATGATGTGGCCGTCATCGGTGGCGGAATTGCCGGATACAGCGCCGCCCTGCGCGCCCTGCAAGCCGGAAAAAAAGTGGTGTTAATCAACCAAGGGCAAAGTGCGCTGCATTTTTCTTCCGGCTCGATTGATGTGCTTGGCCGTTTGCCGGATGGCAGCGTAGTGAATCAGCCGTTTGACGCACTTTCAGCTTTACAACAGCAAGCACCAGAGCACCCTTACAGCAAAGTCGGACGCAAAAACAGCGAAAAAGGTTTGATGTGGTTCAAACGTACTTTAGACAGTGCACACGTCCCTTTGCATCACGAACCCGATGGGGCCAACCACTGGCGCATTACCCCACTTGGTACCCTAAAAAATACTTGGCTGTCACAGCCTTTTGTTTACCCTTATCGTGGTAATGCCGATTTTTCACGCATTATGATTGTTGCGATTGACGGCTATCGCGATTTTCAACCTGCGATGCTGCGCGATAACCTCGCTCAGCGCCCTGAGTTTGCTAACACGCCGATGCTCACGGTGAATGTTTCTATCCCCGGCTTTGAAGGGTTCAGACGTAATCCTAACGAGCTGCGCTCGATTGATATTGCCCGTTTGCTGCGCCAAGAATCGGCGTGGAATGCATTGTGCGACCAACTGATGCGCGTTGCGCGTCCAGATGATCTGGTGATCATGCCTGCCATCATGGGCAACGGTGATGGTTTGCATTTGATGACCAAACTCCAACAGGTAACCCAACTGCGCTTTCATGAAGTGCCAACCATGCCCCCATCACTGCTCGGGATCCGCATTGAAGAAGCGCTGCATCGTAGTTTCATCCAAGGTGGCGGCGTGCAACTCAAGGGAGACAAAGTGATTGGTGGCGATTTTGCAGGCTCTCGCCTCACCGCTATTCATACTCAAAATCTGCGCGATTTCCCGATCGGTGCTGAGCACTATGTGATGGCGACTGGCAGTTACTTCAGCCAAGGATTACAAGCCTCACAACATGCGATTCAAGAGCCGATCTTTGCGCTGGACGTCCAGCAAAACCCTGACCGCGCTCAGTGGCGACATGCCCAATTTATCGCCGCACAATCACACCCGTTTATGACTTTCGGTGTCACTACCGATGCCAATCTCCATCCGTCACGCCAAGGCAAAACCATTGACAATCTTTGGTGTTGCGGCGCAATGCTCAGTGGGTACGACCCCGTGTTTGAAGGCTGCGGTGGAGGCGTAGCGATTGCAACCGCTTATCATGCCGTGGAACAGATCCTTGCGACTTATGCGCAAACCAAACAACCGGAGGTGCTGCTATGAACCATGCCTTTATTCATTCTGCACCGCAAAATACCACCTTTGATCAATGCATCAAATGCACGGTGTGTACCGTGTATTGCCCCGTTGCCAAAGCCAACCCAAACTATCCCGGCCCCAAACAGTGTGGCCCAGATGGTGAGCGTTTACGGATTAAAAGTGCCGAATACTATGATGACGCGCTCAAGCTGTGTACCAACTGTAAACGCTGTGAAACCGCCTGCCCTTCAGGCGTCAAAATTGGCGATATGATCGCCGTGGCGCGTGGCAAATACGGCAAAAAACCGCTTAACCCTAAATTGGTGCGCGACTTTGTGCTCAGCCACACCGACTTATTTGGCTCGATCGCCACGCCGTTTGCGCCACTCGTCAACGCCGCAACCTCGTTGCCATTGGTGAAAAAGCTGATGCACAAAACCATTGGCGTGCATGACCATAAAACCTTGCCCAAATATTCGCACGGCACCTTCCGCCGCTGGTTTAAACAGAACTGTACCAGCCAGCCGCTCTACCAAAGACAAGTAGCTTATTTCCATGGTTGCTACGTTAACTATAACCATCCGCCACTGGGCAAAGACTTTGTGCGAGTGATGAACGCGATGAACATTGGTGTGCGTTTGCTCGATAGCGAAAAGTGTTGCGGAGTACCTTTGATCGCCAATGGTTTTCACAACAAAGCGCGTAAAAACGCGCTGCACAACGTCAAACACCTTACGGCTATGGTCAATGATTACCATGCGCCGGTGCTTTCCACCTCTTCCACCTGCTCGTTTACCTTGCAGCAAGAATACCCGCATGTGCTAGGCGTAGATAACAGCCAAGTGGTGGATCAAATTCATTATGTGACGCGTTTTCTGCTCAAAGAGTTTATGAGCGGTAACGCGCCGAAGATGAAACCCGTCCACAAAAAAGTGGTTTACCACACGCCTTGCCATTTAGAGCGCAGTGGTAATGTGATGTTTACGATTGAGCTGCTAAAAATGATCCCCGGCTTGGAGCTGGTGGTGCTCGACAGTGAGTGTTGTGGCCTAGCCGGAACCTATGGTTTTAAAGAAGAGAACTACGAGGTATCGAAGAAAATTGGTTCGCATCTGTTTGATGCGATTCAAACCTCTGATGCCGATTATGCGGTGACCGATTGTGAAACCTGTAAGTGGCAAATCGAAGAAAACGCGCATTTGGAAACCATTCATCCGGTGAGTTTACTGGCGATGGCGCTAATCGATGAGCCTCGTGCTTGAGCGTGAATAGCCACTTCCTACTTGAAGCCAAAAGCTGGACGGAAATATTAAACAATCACCACTGCTGAAAGCCGTGGTTTAGGGATGACAGTAAATAGGGCAAGTAAAACTTGCCCTATTCTTATTCCAACATTCAGAAAATCATTCTGATTGATGACGCTTGCAGTGCTCAATAGCCTTGCTCAACAGATCTAACGCGGTGTGATCACAAGCAGGCAATTGCGCATCGCTTTTACCCAGAGGCGTTACCCGCTCACCCCAGCGAATATGACCCGCTCCCCACGTTAGCCCTGCGCCAAAAGCGGCGACCAACAGATCATCATGAGGTTTGATTTTGCCTTGCTCTAACGCTTCGCACAGGGCAATCGGCACCGTAGCCGCGGAGGTATTACCGTAGCGATGAATATTGACAAAGGCTTTGTCTTGCGCGATGCCCGCCAAATCACACAGGGTTTGAATAATGCGGATATTGGCTTGATGCGGGATCACCACATCAATTTCTTCGGTCGATAAACCGCTACGTGCCAGCACTTGCTGCGCCGCAGCCCCCATGCCACGCACCGCACGTTTAAAGATCTCTTTACCCACGAAATCAAATGCCCAGTAACCATTGTCTGCATCAAAACGATCCATCGCGGTTCCAAACTTAGGTACCGCTAAAATATCTCGCCCTTGGGCATCACAACCAATTTGCGCATCTTGCAAGCCCACTTTCTGTTCGGTCTTGCTCAATACCACAGCACCTGCGCCATCTCCAAACAGCACAGCAGTGTCACGCTTCGTCCAGTCCAGATAGAAAGAGAGGCGCTCAGCACCAATCACCAAAGCATGACGATAATGGCTCGCTTGCATCAAGCGTGTCGCGGTTTCTAAACCATAGAGGAAACCAGTACAGGCGGCGTTGAGATCAAAGGCGGCAGCAGAAGGAATGCCTAAATTTTGCTGCACTTTTGAAGCAATATTGGGAATTAACGAATCCGGTGAACAGGTTGCCACAATAATCAGGTCTATCTCTTCAACGCTTACGCCCGCACAGGCAATGGCATGCTGAGCGGCAACGGTGGCGAGATCGGAAGTATTCACGTGGCTGATCCGACGCTGTTCAATCCCAGTACGTGATTGAATCCACTCATCGGAAGTATCAAGAAAGGTGCTCAAATCGTGATTGGAGAGCGTCGCAGGTGGCAGACATTTACCCCACCCGGTGATTTCGGCATAACATTGAGTCATAAAAATTCCGTCTATGCTGCTTATTGTAATTTGGCGGAGCGCCCCAAGATATTGAGCAACGCCCGTCGCCATTGTCGGCAATGGGCAGAAGTATACGCCGATTTTCGAACCATGGTTAACCATTGAGCTTAAACTGGTGACGAAAGCGCAAAATAAAGAGAGGAAGTCATGTCAACATTCAATACCCGCTGCCCATCTTGCCACAGCCTTAACCGTGTGCCAGAAGAGCGGATTACCGAAAGCCCAAATTGTGGCAAATGCCAAAGTGCACTACTCGATGGCGCACCAATTGAAGGTACCGAAGCCAATTTTTCCGCGCTGCTGCAAAGCGACAAACCTGTCGTCGTCGATTTTTGGGCACCATGGTGTAACCCTTGTGTCGGCTTCGCACCGATTTTTAGTGATGTTGCCGCCGAGCGAAAAGGCCAGATCCGCTGCGTGAAAATTGATACCGAAGCGCAGCAAAACCTTGCTGCACATTTTCAAATTCGCAGTATTCCCACCATTATGGTGTTCAAAAATGGCCAACGCATCGACATGATCAATGGTGCGCTACCAAAATCTCAATTTGACCAATGGTTAAACCAAGCGCTGACTAAATAATCACATCTTGTAATCCACAATTAAGTTGGCATTTTCGATAAAATTATGCCAACTTAACTGGCACTTTCCCCGCCCTTTTCCTCAACAAGCAAAGTTTATCGTCAAGAACGTTTTTTTTCGTTTTACTCTGCGCACTATTCGTCCCATATTCGCGCCAACTGTTCCTTCTGCTGTTCCCGAGGCCTGCTGTGGAAATCCATTCTTCTGCACCAAACCGCATTGCGGTGCCTGTTATTGCGTTAACTCTGTATGCGATTGCCGCAGGCTACTTAATGAGCCTAGTGCCTTTAATGCTGCCGCATTACCAACTCGAATCTGATTTGGCCAGTTGGCTGGCGAGCGTTTTTTATGCCGGATTATTAGCGGGCGCGCTGGTTGCAGAGCCTTTCGTTAATCGTTTAGGCCACCGTAAAGCCTTTGTATGGTGCTTGAGCTTACTGCAACTGTCGATTGTGGTTATGCCGCTATTGCCCTACGCCAGTGTTTGGCTTTTGGCACGTTTGGTCGCAGGTATCGCCGTGGCCGGTATTTTTGTGGTGGTGGAATCTTGGTTACTGCATGGCGATGAACAAGGTCGCGCTAAGCGTCTTGGCATTTACATGGTGTCACTCTATGGCGGTACTGCACTCGGACAAATGGCAATTGGCCAACTGGGGGTGGCAGGTGCCGTGCCTTTTATTGCGATCACCACACTACTTTTGATTGCTTCCATGGTGCTGATGTACGTAGATTCGGATCAGCCTTCCACGCAGCAAGCCAGCTCACTTTCGTTGCGTCAGATTTTCAAGCTCAGTAAAGCGGCGATGATCGGCTGCCTCGTTTCGGGCCTGACATTAGGAGCAATTTACGGTTTGATGCCGGTGGAACTTGCCAACCGTGGCATTAGCCATACTGATCTGGGTAACTTAATGGCGCTGGTGATTTTAGGCGGAATGGCGGTGCAACCTCTGGTGCCTTGGCTGTCTAAATTTTTAGGTCGCACTCTGCAGATGGGGCTGTTCTGCTTACTTGGCACAGCAGCCATCGCGCTGACCGTGTTCGATGATTCGCTGCTCGTACTGGGCGTTAGCCTGTTTATTTTAGGCATGGCGACCTTCGCCCTCTACCCAATCGCGATTAATTTAGGCTGCGACAAATTGGATGCGAGCTACATTGTTTCCGCAACCCAAGTGATGTTACTCAGCTACAGCGTAGGCTCGGTGGTTGGTCCGGTATTGGCCGATTGGTTTATGCAAGATCGACACGGCTTGATGGCTTACTTGTTTGCCATCCTACTCGCGACTTGTTTGTATATGCTGATCAAAAGCGTCAAAACCAAACGCCAATGGGTGGCGGGCGAGTAACCTTCTTTTAGGGCAAGTTTCTATCACTCAGCGTGAGGGAGAGAAACTTGCTTTTCCGACCCAAGCTTAATCTAAGCTTCATATTTGCCCCATACAGTCATCATAAACCGAATCATTGATGTCACTGTGAAACCACTCAAACGCTACCAATACGAACGCTACGCCGTTTTGTGCAACCTCGCTTATCCGCGCATTTTTAAGCAGACTCGTTACGGATTTGATCCTAACGGACAGCGTGTGATCACCAATCAGTTTGGCAAAATCATGATCCGAGTATTGTGGAGCCGAGCGAGCGATGAGGTAGTCGTTGTGATTAAAGGCTCACACAGCCTCACCGACTGGCTACTCAACTTCGCGGTTTGGACACGCAGTTGCCGCCATTTAGGACTGCAATACCGCATTCATGCTGGTTTTTATCACTTACTGCATCAAGAGAGCCAACCGAGCCGCAACCAAGATACGCTTGGCATGACAGTAATTGAGAAACTGGAACAGACCCTACTGCCGCTGATTGAACAAGGCAAACGCATTGCAATCACTGGGCATTCTTCCGGCGGCGCGATTGGCTGCGTGTTTGCGGACTATTTTGAGCGAAAATATCCACGCACGATCAAGCGAGTCGTCACTTTTGGTCAACCTGCGATCGGGGATTGGCGCTTTCCGAAATACTATGGGCTGGCTCATAAAACCTATCGCATCTGCTGCGATCTGGACATCGTAACCTTCATGCCGCCCGTGCCATTTCTGTACTGGCATGCCGGAAAATTACTCTGGCTGTATAACGGCAGAATTTACGAAAACACACCGACATGGGAGCGTTTAGGACGTTCGATCATCAGTTGGTTAATTCGACCGTTTTCTTATCACTTGATGAGTAAATACATCCGCAATAAAGATTTTTTTGATGAACGCTAGAAAGAGTTTTGTATCAACAAGAGAGAAAATAATGGAGGCGCGTCCCGGAGTCGAACCGAGGTTCACGGATTTGCAATCCGCTGCATGGCCACTCTGCCAACGCGCCTCTGTAATTTCAGACTTTCACTTGTTTCGGTGGCTGCCTGACTACGGGAATGCATTCTACGCATTCGAGTTATTGAGTCAACACAATTTTTTTGCCTTTCTAATCGTTTGACTATTTAACGTGCAAAAACGCGATATTTGCTCACTTTGTTAGCAAAAAACACCGGATTTTTATAGAGATAACTGGATCCCAAGCTTCACTTTTTTGTTTTACTCGCCTATCGCGCAACGATAAAAAAACGGGCTTTCGCCCGCTTTCTAGTAATGTTCTTCATTCAGTAAGTCGTCTTTGGCCGCCGCTAAATATTGCACCATTGACCAATAGGTCAGCACAGTCGCCACATAGATAGAAATGTAGCCAAGCCAAATCATCCAGTCGTCATAACGCCAGATCAGTACCCACAGCGCAAACATTTGAGTCAGAGTTTTTACTTTGCCAACCCATGAAACCGCGACACTGGCTCGTTTGCCAATTTCTGCCATCCACTCACGCAGTGCAGAAATGATGATTTCGCGAGCGATCATGGTCACCGCAGGAATGGTGATCCAGATACTATGATAATGTTCGGTGATCAAAATCAGCGCCGTAGCAACCAGTACTTTATCCGCTACTGGGTCAATAAATGCACCAAAACGCGAGGTTTGGCCTAATTTTCGCGCCAACATTCCATCTAACCAATCAGTGAATCCGGCCACCCAAAACACCATAGCGGCGACAAAGGGAGCCCATTCAAAAGGGAGATAAAAGGTCACCACAAACACGGGGATCAGAAATAATCTGAGCAAGGAGAGAAGGTTAGGAATGTTGAAACGCATAATGTATAGGCTCTTTTCGATGGCGCGTTAATGTTGCTGTATTTTTCTTATTGTTTCAATGCTTGATAAATGTTTTCTGCCAATGCGTGGCTGATGCCCGGCACTTTGGCGATTTCTTCAACAGAAGCGCGTTTTAACTCCTGCATACCACCCAGATATTTCAGCAAGGCTTGACGCCGTTTCGGCCCCACCCCTTCAATACCCTCAAGCGTACTGGTACGGCGAGTTTTTCCGCGCTGCGCTCGGTGTCCTGCAATCGCGTGGTTATGGCTTTCATCCCGAATGTGTTGAATTAAGTGCAACGCAGGGGCATCACTCGGCAGATGGAACTCGTCACCATCAATGGTGATCAGCGTTTCCAAACCAGGTTTACGCGTCACACCTTTGGCTATACCTATGATTTTTGGGTACTTAGGCCAATCTTGCCAGCAGGACGAAATGATCTCATAGGCACGATTGAGCTGCCCTTTGCCACCATCAATAAAAATAATGTCGGGGATCTTGCTGCTATCGAGCTGCTTGCTGTAGCGACGTTCCAACACTTGCGCCATCGCCGCGTAATCATCTCCGCCGGTGATGCCAGTGATGTTGTAACGCCGATACTCTTGCTTTAGCGGTCCCTCTTGGTTAAACACCACACAAGAAGCCATCGTGCTTTCGCCCATAGTATGTGAGATATCAAAGCACTCCATGCGAGTAATCGCATCCATGCCGAGCTCTTCTTGCAGGGCTTTGAAGCGCTGACTGATGGTCATCTTGTGATTAATCTTAGTCGTGATCGCCGTCAGCGCGTTGGTATTGGCGAGTTTCAGATAACGACCTCGCGTGCCGGTGGGATTGACATGGAAAGTGACTTTGCGCCCTGCAAGTTCACTGATCGCGGTTTGTAGCGCCTCGGTTTCTTCGGTCAATCCTCGATTTAAAATGATCCGTGCCGGAATACTGCGAGCTTCACTGTGACTTAAATAATATTGGCTTAAAAAGCTCTCAAACACTTCGACCTGCGAGGTGTCACTTGGTATTTTCGGGAAATGGCTACGACTGCCGAGCACTTTGCCTTGTCGGATCATCAAAATATGGATGCAAGCAATGCCATTTTCTTGTGCAAAACCGAGCACATCCAGGTCTTCCAAACTGTCATCCGACACAAACTGCTGCTCTTGTACTCGGCGAATGGCTTGAATTTGGTCACGCGCTTTGGCGGCATCTTCAAAACGCAGCTCACGGCTCGCTTGCTCCATTTTCTCAACCAGAATCGACAATACTTGGTTGTCTTTGCCTTGCAGGAAAAGACGCAGGTAATGGACGATCTCTTGATAGCCTTGGTCAGAAATCAGCCCTTTCACACAAGGTCCGGCACAGCGCCCAATCTGATACATCAAGCAAGGTCGAGTACGGTTGCTGTACACCGTATCTTCACACTGACGGACGGGAAAGATTTTCTGGATCAAATGCAGAGTTTCACGCACTGCCCCCGAATCCGGATAAGGCCCGAAATATTCACCACGGCGTTTTTTGGCACCACGATGTGAGGACAGTCGCGGGTGTTTGTGCGCGCTTAAGAAAATATAGGGATAAGACTTATCATCACGCAGCAGCACGTTGTACTTAGGCAGATACTGCTTGATGTAATTGTGCTCAAGGATCAATGCTTCCGTTTCGGTGTGGGTGACCGTCACGTCAATCTTGGCGATGTTGCTGACGAGAGCTTTGGTTTTTTCGCTGTCGAGATTCTTGCGAAAATAGCTGGTTAGACGCTTTTTGAGGTCCTTGGCTTTGCCGACATAGATCACTTCAGCCTCAGCGTTATACATTCGGTATACGCCGGGCTGGTTGGTGACTGTCTTAAGAAAAGGGGCAGAATCAAACGGTGTCGACACTATAACTTCTCAGTATCTAAGATCCCGTGTCGGATAGCTAAGTGGGTTAATTCCACATCACCGTTGATATTCAGCTTGGCGAACAAACGGTAGCGGTAGCTGTTGACGGTTTTCGGGCTCAAACTGAGCTGTTCGGAAATGTCCGTCACCTTCTGGCCTTTGGTGATCATTAACATGATCTGCAATTCACGTTCGGAGAGATCAGCAAAAGGATTTTCAGAGGCGGGCGAAAACTGACTCAACGCCATTTGCTGCGCAATTTCTGGAGAAATGTAACGCTGACCGCTGTGAACGATACGGATCGCATTGACCATTTCATCCGGTGCCGCGCCCTTCGTGAGATAACCTGCGGCACCCGCTTGCATCACTTTGGTTGGGAACGGATTTTCGGTATGTACCGTCAATACGATAATTTTAATGTCCGGATTAACACGCAACAACTTCTTGGTTGCTTCCAAGCCACCAATACCCGGCATGTTCATATCCATTAAAATGACATCCGCATGGTTAGTACGGCACCATTTTACTGCTTCTTCACCGCTGTCAGCTTCCCCTGCTACTTTCATTCCACGGACGTCTTCAATAATACGTCGTATCCCTGTGCGAACCAGCTCGTGATCATCTACAAGGAAAACACTAATCAAACTTGTATCTCCACACTTATCTATTGGCTCTGCACCCACCGAGACAGTGGATTACAGCGAAGCTACCCCAAACCAACGCGGGCAACTTTTCTCCCGTGAATATGATCTGAAACCTACACTTTAGCAAGCACTTATTTTTCAAAGTGTCGAATCGCACATGTGGCACATAAAAATCAATAAGTTAATAAAAATCATATTCGCCTAATTGAAAGGTTTGGTGAATATAAACCGTGATTTTTGGCCTACTTTTGCGTCGCAATCACCTAGGTGCTCGCCTACTCCTGCTTGTGACGCCACAATGCGATGTAATCAGCTTCACTATCAGTATAATGTGCCAACGCAAAAATGTATGAGTGTTGAAAAAGGTGGGCCAGATTGAAGATTGAACAAGGGTTTGTATTAACGCGTCACGCTCGTGATGTGGCTGGACAAACCCAAATTGAACTTTGGCTCGCGACACCTTCAGGCCCAACACAACTTATCATACGCGGTGAGCGTCCTGCTTTTTTTATTGAACAATCGGCTAGCCAAGAAGTGATGCGAATTGCCGCAGAATTATCAATAACGCCCTCATTATCGCCCCTCTCATTACGTAGCTTTGCAGGCCACCCCCTCACCGCTTGCTACTGCAATACGATTCGCGATAGCCAAATCTTAGCCGAGAAACTCGCTCAAGCGGACATGTTGATCTTAGAGGCGGATATTCGTTTGGCTGACCGTTTTCTGATGGAACGCTTTATCCAAGGCAGCATCGAATTTACTGGTCAGATCACCGATTTCGGCCATTATCGCCAAGTTCAGCAAGCCAAATGTCGCCAAGGTGATTACCTACCGACGCTGAATATGGTGTCGCTAGACATCGAATGCTCCGAAAAAGGGCTGCTCTACTCGATTGGTTTGGATAGCCCGATGGACAGCCGAGTGATTATGGTTGGTCAGCCGGAGCCTGCAGAAACGCCGATTCAATGGGTCGAGGATGAATACCAGTTACTCAAAGCGCTCATTGCATGGTTTGAGCAGTTTGATCCTGATGTGATTATTGGTTGGAGCGTGGTGGATTTCGATTTCCGGCTGCTGCACAAACGCGCGGAATTCCACAAACTGAAACTCACTATTGGACGAGCTCAGCAACCGAGCTTCTTCCGCACGGCGAGCCAAACTCAGCAAGGCTTTATCAGTATTCCCGGGCGTGTGGTGCTCGATGGTATCGATACGTTAAAAACCGCGACTTACCATTTTCGTTCATGGTCTTTGGAGTCGGTCTCGCAAGAGCTGCTTGGCGAAGGGAAAGCGATCCATAACGTGCATGATCGGATGGATGAAATTAACCAGATGTTTCGCCACGATAAGCCCTCACTCGCTCGCTACAACCTGCAAGACTGCGTATTAGTGAATAAGATTTTTGCGGCCACTCATCTGCTCGATTTCGCCATTCAGCGTTCACGTTTAACGGGTGTCGAGTTAGATCGCATTGGTGGCTCCGTAGCCGCATTCACCAATCTCTATCTACCACAACTGCACCGCGCAGGGTATGTTGCTCCCAATTTGCAGCCAGAAAACTGGGTTGCCAGCCCTGGCGGTTATGTGATGGACTCGATTCCGGGGCTGTATGACTCGGTACTCGTGCTCGACTTTAAAAGCCTCTACCCTTCGATTATTCGCTCGTTTTTGATTGATCCACTTGGGCTGATTGAAGGATTAAAACTGCCAATAGGCAAACAAGCTGATCACGCGGTTCCGGGTTTTCGCGGTGGTCAATTTCATCGCACCAAACACTTTTTACCTGAGATGATCGAAAAGCTATGGGCAGCGCGCGATGAAGCCAAACGCAACCAAGAAAAGGCGTTTTCACAAGCAATCAAAATCATCATGAACTCGTTTTATGGTGTGCTCGGCTCATCAGGCTGCCGCTTTTTCGATGCACGATTGGCATCGAGCATTACCATGCGCGGCCATGAAATCATGATCCAAACAAAACGGTTGATTGAAGCGCGCGGTTATCAAGTGATCTATGGCGATACGGATTCAACGTTTGTCGCACTCGGTGGGCAATACTCTCAGCAAGAAGCGGATAACATTGGTCACGCTTTGGTCCGAGAAATCAACCAATGGTGGACAGAGCATTTAAAGCAAGAATATGCCCTTACTTCGATTCTTGAACTCGAGTACGAAACCCACTATCGCCGTTTTTTAATGCCGACCATTCGCGGTTCGGAAACGGGCTCCAAAAAACGCTATGCGGGTTTAAAAGGGGATGGTGACAATGAGCAACTGATTTTTAAAGGTTTGGAAAGCGCACGCACCGACTGGACACCGCTCGCGCAACGTTTTCAACATCAGTTGTATCAATTGATATTCCACAGACAGGATCCGGAGTCCTATATTCGCACTATCGTAGAACAGACATTGGCAGGCCAATTGGATGAGCAGTTGGTGTATCAAAAGCGTTTGCGCCGACGGTTACATGAGTACCAAAAGAATGTGCCGCCGCAAGTACGCGCGGCCAGAATGGCGGATGACATTAACGCCAAACTTGGGCGACCGTTACAATACCAATACCGCGGAACGATTGAATATGTGATTACAATCAATGGTCCTGAGCCGAAAGAATATTCCAAAAGCCCTATCGATTATCAGCACTACATCGATAAACAGCTTAAACCAGTCGCAGATGCGATTTTGCCTTTTATTGGCAAACAATTTGATGAGCTTATTGCGCCTCAACTGGGACTGTTTTAGAAGCGTTTCGACTCTGTACAAACTCGACGAAATCACCACGATTCAGAGATTTACTGTAAAACCAACCTTGTACAGAGAATGGGTATTCATCTCCCATCGCGTCTAATTGCTCTTGGGTTTCTACTCCTTCGATGATCGTTTCCAGATCAAGGGAATGAGCCACGAGCTGTAAATTGGCAAAGACTTTGCGCCCTTTTTCAGAGACCAAAGCCAGCACAAAGGAGCGATCAATCTTGATGCCATCGACATCAAAACGGTGCAGATAGCTGAGAGAAGAGTAACCGGTACCAAAATCATCAATGTAAATTTTGACGCCTAATTGATGAAGTTGGTTAAACACCCAAGTCAAACGCTGTTCATCCGCCAGTAAACTCTCTTCCGTCAGCTCAATATGAATTAATCCTGCCACTGGGCGAATGATCTCTTCAATCTGAGCCATTACGGTCAAATCCATCAAGGTTTCTGCCATCAGATTAATACTGACAGGCACATAAACTCCGACATTCGTTAGCTTACTAACATCACGCGTAGCCTGTTTCACCACCCATAAATCCAACTCTTTCATCAACCCTGCTTTGGCAAGAAAGGGCAAAAAGGTTGCAGGTGATAAAATGTTACCTTGTTGATCTTTTACTCGAATTAACGCCTCACAGCCAATCACTTGCCCTGTTCGGTGGCAAACTTGTGGTTGATACTCCAAACAGAACTCTTTGCTGCTCATCATCTGTAGTTGCTGTTCAACGTTAAGCTGCTCACGCTCCCGTTTCTGCGCCAACGCAATGGGATCATCTTGCAGATGAGCCGCCTCTTCTTGACGGCGAGTATACATAGTATCCAACGAAGGAATTCGAATCGTTTGCTGACCATATTGTTCATTAAGACGCAGCACCGAGGGCAAATATAAGAGGCAACCGAGAACAATATTGACCAATTGCAGGAGTAATCCATTCCAATCACCGCTAGTCGCAATCCAAGCATTGAGAAAAATCGGGCTAACAAAAGGTAACTCAACACTCGGGTACGCGACCCAACCCGATTCGACCACCCAGAGTGATACCACCACATTCACCATAGGCGCAAGGAGAAAAGGAAAGAATAAACGCGGGTTCAGGATCAGAGGCAGACCAAAAAGTAATATCTCATTCATATTAATTAGCCCAAGTGGGATACTGGCAACCGCGAGCAAACGAATATTTTTCTGTTTTCCAAACAATAGGATAGCCAAAGCTAAAGAAAAGGTTGCACCACTGCCTCCAATAAACACAAAAGAGCCCATAAAGGATAAATTCATTGGATAGGGGGCGCTTTCACCTATAAGCAGGAAATAGGGTTCCGAGAGCCGACTCGCCTCTTGCAATAATTCCACTAAAGGTAATAAGGCGTAATAACCTTGAATACCAAAGAACCAAAGTAGTGAATTTAAGCTAGCGAACGTTAAACCAAACACATAAGGATCATTGGCATAATCAAAATGCATCAAGCTTGCAAAGACCTGACGAGTGATCGGGCCAAATAAAATTAAATTTATGCCCACTACAACCACGGCCGTCAGTGCTGCGGGCAACACCAGATTGAATGACTCATGTACTCTGGTACCTGCACTTTTTGAGCGGGTTAAGTGCAAAATCGGATAACGCATCAACCAAGCTATTAGTGGAATAGCATAAATCGGTGTGATCAGTGCTGTAATGATTTGAAACGTTGGCAAATTATTCTCGGCACTCACCGAAGCTGACGAGATCGCCAAATAAATCATACTCAGCAGCGCAATCGGAGGACGTGGCAAATGCCAATGCATGGCCAGCAGATATGAGATGGTGGCCGTCATCAAATAAGGAAAGGTTTCGGCGATCACTTGGTTCGCACGATACAAAATCAAAACCCATTCAGGACGGCCACCGCTAAACAGCTCGCCCATGCTGGCAATAAACAGGACAAAGGAAGAGATCATTAAGCACGGGATCAGCCACACCATCCCTTCACGAATCGAATGCATCGCTGAAACAAGGTATTGAGAAACCTTGGTTAACTCATTTTTTCTCACCATAGGTAAGTACTTATTAAAACTCAGCATGCTAAAGAGGCTCAAGTGACGCGTATTAAAAACTTAGCACACTAATTTCTTTATCAATAAATGATTCAGCGGTTAAAACTTATACTTACTGCTTATTCTCAAAAAAGACTAACCAATTCGAAACTCGGTTTTTTGATATTGAGACACCAGCCAAGGGCCAAAACTATCGAGTAAACCAACCACCGAGCGTTTGGGAATTGCACGGGGTTTTAGTAGCAAGCCAAGGCGGTCAATCTCAAGCTGCTTCTCTGGGTGATAGCGTAGGAAATGAGTACCGCATTCGATCGGGTCATCAAACCACTGCTTGTCGCGGTACATAATCAGCGAATAGCTGGCACGCAGTAGCTTTTTGGCCACCATCTGCTGAGCCATGATCTGTTCTTGCTCGGTTGCGGCTTTGGCAATTTTATCTCGGTAATAGGCAATCCAATCCCCCACATCCATATTCCAATGCTTAGCAATTTCCCAGCTTGGCTCGTAATGGCCAAAACATTCGGCCAGATTATCGCCATACACACAAACACAGCAGTGGCGCAGCATGAAACCCCAAGAAAAAATCGCCTCTAAGGTCGCAACTTCCTCAACGGCTGCGAGCTTAAAGGAGACATCGGTGATCCACGGGTAGCTTTTTTGAAAACGCCAACGGATGGTGTTAATTAACGTCGCGCGGTTTTCTTCAAAAGAGCCATAGGTCACTACCACGACATCGAGGTTGGAGCGATTCGGCTTGGCCGTTTTTCGTGCCACGCTGCCGTAGAGATAAATACTGTGTAATGCCTGCCCTGCCCCTGCGCGCCAAAAGCGCACCAAATCGGCAATCGCGTTTTGATATTCAGGTTGAAAAGGTTGCTTGGGGTCAATCACCGGCAGAGTCATACCGCTCCATACTCGCTTAATTTGTACAGGCCTTATGTTCTATGATGCGTGACCATCAATCAATAGCAGACTTACCCCACTGGCGAGCAATCAACCAGTCAAACCTTAATTCTTAGCCACGGTGCACGCACCACGTCACGTAGCAGGGGGAGAGATATTCCTTTTCTCCCCTTCCTTTAGTTATAATGCTGCCACTTTTTACACGAAGGATATATTTCATGCCAAAGGCAAGTGAACTCAAAAAAGGTTTTGCCATCATTTCTAACGGTAAGACTCTGCTGATCAAAGATATCGAAGTGACCACTCCTGGTGGCCGCGGCGGTTCAAAAATCTACAAACTACGTTGTACTGACCTAAACACAGGCGCACGCGTAGATGAGCGTTACAAATCTGATGACGTTCTGGATACCGTAGAAATGAACAAACGTCCGATCTCTTTCTCTTACATTGATGGCGATGAGTATGTCTTCATGAACAATGACGACTACACCCCATACAACTTCAAGAAAGATGAAATCGAAGACGAACTGCTGTTCATCACTGAAGAAATTCAAGGCATGAGCGTAGTATTGGTTGACGGTGAAGCGGTTGCGATTGAACTGCCATCTTCTGTTGAAATGGTGATTGAAGAGACGGATCCATCAATCAAAGGTGCTTCGGCCTCTTCTCGTACTAAACCAGCGCGTATGCCAACTGGATTAGTGGTTCAAGTTCCAGAGTACATTGCAACGGGCGATCGTATCGTTATCAATACTGCTGAACGCAAATTCATGAACCGAGCGTAATCTTATGGCTGAGCTTATTTCTATCGACGACACCATTGATACCGCATACGACATTTTCTTGGAAATGGCGCCAGATAACCTCGAACCTGCTGACGTGATTCTGTTCACGGCGCAGTTTGATGATCGCGGCGCGGCTGAGCTGGTCGATGTGGGTGATGACTGGGATGACCAAGTGGGTTTCGACGTCGATAAAGAAATCTATGCCGAAGTACGCATTGGTCTGGTGAACGAAGAAAATGATGTGCTGGACGATGTGTTCGCCCGTATGTTGATCAGTCGTGACCCAGATCAGAAGTTTTGCCATATGCTGTGGAAGCGTGACTAAACTTCTCAACGCCAGCTTTCGAGCTGGCGTTGCTCTTTATTGACATTCCAAGATGTTAGATTGAGACATAAACCCAAGCCTTATCACAAAAAATTCCGCTAAACTTAACTCAAGTGCAATCAAACTGTGAGTTAGACGATGCGATTCATCCCATTGCTTAGCCTTATTTGTACTCTGGTGGCTTTTCCTAGTCTGGCTAACGAATACCGTTACGGGCCATTCATCAATTACGCCCAAGCGCCTCTCGCCAGCCATTCCCTTACTCCACAGCTACGCGACGGATTTTCACTCCCGCTGGATAGCCAAGAGCTGTTTGGTGGATTTTCTGCTGCCAGTATCTGGAGTGATAGTCCGGGTTATGAGGGAGATTTTTACCAAAACCAGTTCACCTTAGGTCTTAAATGGCAGTTTGCACCCCGTTGGCAGGCGGAGTTGAGCTATCGGTTTAGTCAGGCGTGGGATAACCAGTTGGATTCGCTGACCATGGGCTTTCATGACCTGTTTGGTCTGGATCAAAATGGGCGTGATAGTGTTGATAAGCACCGTTTTCATATTGCCGTTCCAGAGCACAAGATTGCATGGGATGACTTTTCTGGCTCCACTCTCAGCAGTGCCTTTTCTGTTTACACGCAGTACCAAATCCACACTTCCGAGCAGTATGGTCTTTCACTCGGTGCTACGCTCTATTACAACCAAACTGGCTTATTACGCTTAAACCGTTTTGAGCAAGCACTGCAACTGAACTACACCTATCAGCAGGACGCGCATCGAATTTATGGCCTGCTTGGCGTAGTTCATCACAATAGTGCGACAGGCACGCTACCAACGAAAAAATCGACCCTCACTGTGGCAGTGGGTTATGAGTACCAACTCAATACCAAGCACCACTTGTTTAGCTCTTTTCATTTTTATCAAGGAACAGTGGAAAGCCCCAAGGAGCTTGAGAAACCCGCAACAGAATATGTGCTGGGTTATCGCTACGTAATGCCATCCAGCGCCTTGGAGCTTGCGTTAACTGAAAACGTCTTCAGCACCGATAACAGCACCGATATTGCGCTGCACATCAGTTATCGCTATCGCTTGTAGGCGTTATCACTCAGTAAAATCTGCGCAATGTGGCAACTTACACACAAAAAGTTGCAAAACTTCGATTTCAAAGAAATGATTTGTCTATGCAAATGATTTTTTGAAAGAGTTGAAACTTGTCTCCACGCTATCTGCAAATCAAACAATTTATGCTCGATAACATCGAGTCGGGTCGTTGGCCAGTCGGTTATCGTACCCCCACTGAATTGGAGTTAACCGAGCAATTTGGTGTCAGCCGCATGACGGTCAACAAAGCGCTGCGCGATCTGGTCAGTGAAGGGAAATTACAGCGCCGCCCACGTTTAGGCACCTTTGTTTGTGCGACAGAAGAGAAAGCCGAATCGCCTTTGCTGGATATTCGCAACATCGCCGATGAAATCCTCAGTCGCGGTAAGCAGTATCACAATAAAGTGGTTGAACAGCGTGCGCTAAGCGCCGATGAAGCTGTCGCCATCAAGCTCGGTGTGATGGTGGGTAGCCCAGTGTTTTACAGTGAAATCATTCACTACGCTAACGATATCCCGATGCAACTGGAAGTGCGTTGGGTGAATAGTCGTTCGGTACCGCACTATTTGGATCAAGATTTTACCCAAATTACGCCCAACCAATATTTGTCGCAAAACTGTCCACTGAGCGCGATTGAGCATACTGTAGAAGCCATTATCGCAGATGCCCATGTCAAACAAGCGCTTGCGCTGACGGCCAATGAACCTTGCTTGCTACTCAATCGCCGTACTTGGAGTGGTGACAAGCTGGTGAGCTCAGCCCTGCTCTATCATCCGGGTTCGCGCTATAAACTCAGCTCGAAAATTCTGTTCAACCAATAGCCCCACATGATCACATTTTCGCAACATTCAAGTTGCGAACTTTCACGCTTTCCACTATTTATTTGTATATACATTTGAAATGTCGATATCTGGATGGAAAGCGATGAATTGTGTGTTGACCGAAGCACGTTTAGTAACCATGCAACCGGGCGTGCAAGGCTATCAGGTAACCGAGCCGCAAACCCTCATCATTGAGCAGGGGCGCATTCAGCACATAGGCCAACATATTGACCTTCCCAGCGATGCGCATCCTATCTCGTGTGCCAGCAAATTAGTCACACCGGGATTGATTGATTGCCACACCCATTTGGTTTATGCCGGCAGCCGCGCCAACGAATTCGAGCTGCGTTTACAAGGTGTGCCCTACCAAACCATCGCCGCCCAAGGTGGCGGCATTCTTTCTACCGTGAATGCCACTCGTAAGGCCAGTGAAGAAGAATTGATCGAACTCGCGCTACCGCGTTTGGATGGTCTACTGCGTAGCGGTGTCACTTCCGTTGAAGTGAAATCTGGCTACGGTTTAACGCTCAAGGATGAGCTGAAAATGCTGCGCGCCGCCAAAGCGCTTGAGCAGCATCGCCGCGTCAAAATCACCACCACATTACTTGCCGCGCACGCACTGCCTCCTGAATTTCAAGGCCGTAGTGATGACTATATCGCGCATATTTGCCAAGAGATCATTCCTCGGGTTGCCGAAGAGCAACTGGCCACCAGCGTGGATGTGTTTTGTGAGTCGATTGGCTTTAGCGTGGCGCAAACTGAACGCGTGTTTCATGCTGCGCAAGCGCATGGCTTGCAAATCAAAGGTCATACCGAGCAGCTTTCCAACTTAGGCGGCAGCGCACTCACCGCTCGCATGGGTGGGCTCTCCGTTGACCATATCGAATATCTTGATGAAGCGGGCGTGAAAGCATTGGCGCAATCGAGCACGGTTGCCACCTTACTTCCCGGCGCATTCTACTTTTTGCGCGAAACCCAAAAGCCGCCGATTGAATGGCTGCGCCAATATCGCGTACCCATGGCCATCTCTACCGATTTAAACCCCGGCACCTCACCATTTGCCGATTTGTCCCTGATGATGAATATGGGCTGTACCTTGTTTGGCCTAACGCCAGAAGAGACGCTACGCGGTGTCACTTGCCATGCAGCGCAAGCCTTGGGTTACCCCGCAAACCGTGGACAAATCGCAGAAGGCTACGATGCTGATTTGGCGATTTGGAATATCGAACACCCTGCCGAGCTGAGCTATCAAGTCGGCGTTTCTCGCCTGTATGCTCGCATGG
The DNA here is from genome assembly GCF_035615595.1 of Vibrio sp. R-1. Lineage (NCBI taxonomy): Bacteria > Pseudomonadati > Pseudomonadota > Gammaproteobacteria > Vibrionales > Vibrionaceae > Vibrio > Vibrio sp. R-1. The sequence continues at coordinate 39,397 of NZ_WPDC01000016.1, forward strand.
TGAATGGAGAGCTAAGCTATGAATCCTAATTTCACCACAGAGCACACTTGGCAAGGCCGCCATGATGCCGAAGATGGTCAAGCCGGGCGTCGTGTGCACCATATCGCTTGTCCCATTGAAGTGGGCGAGCTAGCGAACCAAGAGCCGGGTGTGGCGCTGATCGGTTTTGAGTGTGATGCGGGCGTTGCACGCAACAAAGGTCGCATCGGAGCCAAACACGCGCCCAACCTTATTAAGCAAGCACTGGCCAATCTCGCGTGGCACCATCCCACCCCCATTTACGATTTGGGCAACATTCGTTGTGAGGGTGATGCATTAGAGCAAGCTCAGCAAGAATGCGCGCAAGTGATTCAACAGGCTTTGCCTCACGCGCTGGCCATCGTGCTCGGCGGCGGACACGAGATTGCTTGGGCAACCTTTCAGGGTTTAGCACAACATTTTCTAGCAACAGGCGTAAAGCAACCACGGATCGGCATCATCAATTTTGATGCGCATTTTGACTTACGCGCGTTTGAATCTGGGGTTGAAACAGCGTTCGTTCCAGTACGCCCAAGCTCAGGCACGCCGTTTAATCAAATTCACCATTTTTGCCAGCAGCAAGGTTGGGATTTTCATTACGCCTGCTTGGGAGTGAGCCGCGCCAGCAACACGCCCGCACTGTTTGAACGCGCAGATAAGCTAGGGGTTTGGTATGTTGAAGATAAAGCGTTTTCGCCTTTGTCACTCAAGGATCACCTGACTCGATTACAACACTTTATTGATGATTGTGATTACCTCTATCTCACCATTGATCTGGACGTGTTTCCGGCGGCCAGTGCGCCCGGCGTCAGTGCGCCTGCCGCGCGCGGTGTGAGCATAGAAGCGCTTGCCCCCTATTTCGACCAAATTCTTCATTACAAAAACAAACTGATGATTGCCGATATCGCCGAGTACAACCCGAGTTTCGATATCGATCAACACACCGCGCGCTTAGCCGCTCGTTTGTGTTGGGACATTGCTAACGCTATGGCCGAACAAGTGCAATCCATCCGTCACCCGTGAATCAAAAGGAGTCTCAACATGACACAGTCATCTGCACAAGGAACAAGACTGGACACTCAGCGCACCATTCGCGCCCCTCGTGGCACACAGCTGCGCGCCAAATCTTGGCTCACTGAAGCCCCACTTCGCATGCTGATGAATAACCTCGACCCCGATGTGGCTGAACATCCTCATGCACTGGTGGTGTATGGTGGCATTGGCCGCGCGGCGCGTAACTGGGAGTGCTTTGACAAGATCGTCGAAGTGTTGGAGCGCCTCGAAGATGACCAGACTTTACTGGTGCAATCGGGTAAACCGGTGGGGGTTTTCCCCACCCACAAAAATGCGCCACGCGTGTTGATTGCCAACTCCAACTTAGTACCACACTGGGCAAACTGGGAACATTTCAACGAGCTCGATAAACAAGGCTTGATGATGTACGGCCAGATGACGGCGGGATCTTGGATTTACATTGGCTCGCAAGGCATAGTGCAAGGCACTTATGAAACCTTTGTCGCGGTTGCGAAAAAGCATTTCAATGGCGATGCCAAAGGCCGTTGGGTTTTGACTGGCGGATTGGGCGGCATGGGCGGCGCGCAACCTTTAGCGGCGACGATGGCAGGATTCTCGATGATTGCGGTGGAATGTGATGAATCGCGCATCGACTATCGTCTGCGCACCGGTTATGTCGACAAAAAAGCCAACACGCTTGATGAAGCGCTGGCGATGATCGCCGATACCGATCGCCCCATTTCTGTTGGCTTACTGGGTAATGCTGCCGACATCTTCCCCGAATTAGTCAAACGCAATATCACACCTGATGTGGTGACGGATCAAACGTCGGCACACGATCCTCTCAACGGCTATTTGCCACTCGGCTGGAGCATGGAAAAAGCCGCGCAGATGCGTCAGCAAAATGAAGCCGACGTCGTCAAAGCTGCCAAAGCTTCGATGGCGATCCAAGTGCGCGCTATGCTTGATTTGCAAGCTCGCGGCGCTGCAACGCTGGACTATGGCAATAACATTCGCCAAATGGCGCTGGAAGAAGGTGTTGCCAATGCGTTCGATTTCCCCGGTTTTGTGCCGGCCTATATTCGCCCATTATTCTGTGAAGGGATAGGTCCCTTCCGCTGGGCGGCACTCTCTGGCGATCCGGAAGACATTTACAAAACCGATCAAAAAGTCAAAGAGCTGATCCCTGACAACCCACATCTGCACAACTGGCTGGATATGGCGCGTGAGCGAATCCACTTCCAAGGTTTACCGGCTCGTATTTGCTGGGTTGGTTTAAAAGATCGCGCTCGCTTAGGCTTAGCCTTTAACGAAATGGTGAAAAATGGCGAACTTAAAGCACCGATCGTGATTGGCCGTGATCACCTCGATTCAGGCTCAGTCGCTAGCCCGAACCGCGAAACGGAAGGCATGCTCGATGGTTCAGATGCGGTCTCTGATTGGCCCCTACTCAATGCGCTACTCAACACCGCAGGTGGTGCTACTTGGGTTTCGCTGCACCACGGTGGTGGCGTAGGTATGGGCTTCTCACAACATTCCGGCATGGTGATTTGCTGCGATGGCAGTGATGATGCCGCCGAACGTATTGCACGCGTACTGCACAATGACCCAGCGACCGGCGTGATGCGCCATGCCGATGCGGGCTATGAGATTGCCAAACGCTGCGCGCAGCAGCAAAAACTCGATTTACCAATGCTCAACGCTGAGCTGGCCAAACTCAAGTGAGGAAAGAAACCATGTTGCACCTGATGATCAAACCCGGCCAACTCAGCTTAAAACAGTTGCGTCAAGTGAGCCGCTCACCCGTGGTGTTATCCCTCGATCCAGAAGCGATTCCGGCGATTGCCGAAAGCGCCCAAGTCGTCGAACAAGTGATCAGCGAAGGACGTACCGTTTACGGCATCAATACCGGATTTGGCTTGCTCGCCAACACCAAAATTGCCCCGCAAGATTTGGAAACGCTGCAAAAGAGCATCGTGCTTTCTCATGCTGCGGGCATCGGCGAGCTGATGTCGGATGAAACCGTTCGTTTGATGATGTTACTTAAAATCAACAGCTTGGCGCGTGGCTATTCTGGTATCCGTCTTGAAGTCATCCAAGCTTTGATCGAGCTCGTCAATAACCAGATTTATCCTTGCGTACCGAAAAAAGGCTCGGTTGGCGCATCGGGCGATCTTGCGCCGCTGGCTCACATGAGCACAGTGTTGCTCGGCGAAGGCCAAGCCCGTTACAACGGCAAAATCATTTCCGGTCTGGAAGCGATGAAAATTGCGGGGCTAGAGCCAATTACCCTCGCCCCTAAAGAAGGGCTCGCGCTTCTGAACGGTACTCAAGCCTCGACCGCGTTTGCGCTCGAAGGACTGTTTGTGGCTGAAGATCTGTTTGCCTCAGCCACCGTGTGCGGTGCGATGTCGGTTGAAGCCGCTCTGGGAAGCCGTCGCCCCTTCGATCCGCGTATCCACCGCGTGCGTGGGCACCGAACCCAAATGGATGCTGCAACGGCGTATCGTCACTTGCTCGATGTCAGCAGTGAAATTGGCCAATCCCACAGCAACTGTGAAAAAGTGCAAGACCCTTACTCTTTGCGCTGCCAACCCCAAGTGATGGGCGCTTGCTTGCAGCAAATTCGAAGTGCATCTGAGGTGTTGGAAGTCGAAGCCAACTCGGTGTCTGATAACCCACTCGTGTTTGCCGAGGATGGCGACATCATCTCTGGCGGCAACTTCCATGCTGAACCTGTCGCCATGGCAGCGGATAACTTGGCGCTGGCGATTGCTGAAATTGGCAGTCTCTCCGAGCGGCGTATGGCACTGCTGATTGACAGTGCGCTGAGCAAACTACCGCCCTTTTTGGTCGACAATGGTGGGGTGAACTCCGGCTTTATGATTGCGCAAGTCACGGCAGCCGCCTTAGCCAGTGAGAACAAAACCCTCGCGCATCCTGCGTCAGTCGACAGTTTACCCACTTCAGCCAACCAAGAAGACCACGTTTCCATGGCGACGTTTGCCGCACGCAGACTGCGTGATATGGGCGAAAATACTCGTGGTATTTTGGCAGTGGAATACCTTGCAGCCGCGCAAGGATTGGATTTTCGTGCGCCATTGAAGTCCTCACCACGCATTGAGGAAGCAAGGCAGATACTGCGTGAAAAAGTACCGTTTTACGATAAAGACCGCTATTTTGCGCCGGATATCGAAAAAGCCAATGCTCTGCTGCAACTTGCCGTACACAACCGTTTAATGCCCGATCAGCTGCTACCAAGCCAGCACTAAGTGACTGACAAATCAACATTTCAAGAGCCCTACGGGGCTCTTATACTTAAATCACTTGAAATGGCAAAAGAACATCTCCACTGGATAGACCAATCATCGCAAGATTCTGTCCTATAATGCGCGCAGTTTAGTTGAGATAGCGATAACCATGTTCCTGACTGCATACCATTCAAATCAACAGCATCAATTTCAATTTACTCGCCAACAGGCTAGCCACTTTGCCAAACTGGTGGCAGGTGATTTCAACCCCATCCATGACGAAGACAGCAAGCGCTTCTGCGTACCGGGCGATCTGCTGTTTGCTGTATTGCTGCAAAAAGAAGGCATTAGCCAAAAGATGCGTTTTGATTTCTCTGGCATGGTGAGTGATGGCGTTGCTCTGCACATTGAAAATAAGTGTCAGCGTGAAAGCGCAGTCGTGGATGCCAGCGGCAAAGAGTACCTGCACATGTCACGTGAAGGTGAAGTGAACCACAACCCAGCCTTTATTGAGCATGTGGTGACCAGCTATGTGCAGTTTTCTGGCATGAACTTCCCGCACATCATGGTGCCTTTGATGGAAGAGCAGCAGATGATGATCAACTGCCAGCGTCCACTGGTGATTTATGAATCGATGGAAGTAGAATTTACCCGTCTTGATCTCACCCATCCAGAAGTAGAATTTGCTGGCGCGACCTTTGATGTGGATGGCAAACGCGGCTTAGTGACACTCAACTTCGTGTTTAAAGATGAAGGACAAGTGGTCGGTAAAGGCCTAAAACGTATGGTTGCCAGCGGTTTAAAACCTTACGACCAAGCGGAAATTGATGATCTCGTCAACCGTTTCAATGAGCGCAAAGAAGCCTTCCTTAGCCAGATTGAGCAAGCGGCATAATTCGCAGAGCATCTAAGTCTAACGTAAAAAAATAACCCGCGGATAGCGGGTTATTTATATACATCTAGGCAGAAATACGTCTTCTAAATAAACATAATAGAGACAAAAATAGCGTTAAAAAATTAAGACTTCCCGCTGAATCCGTGTTAACCGTACTTGTTACCGTTGTTATTTCTCCAACTTCTGAAGAACTCGGCTGAGCGATAATAATCGGTATTTCATTGTAATAAAGTTTTTCAATAAAAGCTGCATCTTTTCCCGAAGCTACGCTTTGATCTTTCACATATCGAAACTCTAATGTATTAAGATCCTCAAGTAATGCAACACTATAAATCGCATTACTGAAACCTTCTAATTCTTTTTCCAACTTACGATTAATATAAATTTGCAATTTATCCGAATATTCAGCAGACACGTTCATTTGAATGAACAAACTACCCTTAGGTATTCCTTTAACAATTAATGACGAGCTATCACCATCACCAGTAACTCCTGAGCGAAGAGCATTGTTCGGTAATCGCTCCCAGCCATTTTTAGTAGTTAGAACAGATGTTTTAGGTAATTCAGAAAGTGCCTCAATTATTTCTTGGTTTGCACTTCTCAATGTTTGAAACTGAATATTAGACTGTTTAGCTACAGGTAAACCATTATCTAGAATATTTGCATTAATAGTATACTGATATATTTGATAAAAGTTAGGAGAAAATCTAACGTCGATATTACAGCTTTCATCGGGACGAAGCGTACGGCCAGAACAATCGTCGTTGATAATAGAAACCAAAGATCGAGGATTAGTCGAGCTGTTAGATATTTCTATATCTATGAAATTAATAGGAATATCACTGAAATTGTTATAAACCAAGCTATGTGTAAAAGGGGCTAATGGTACAGGCTCTAAATAAACATTGCTTTCATAGCTAAAACCACGAATATGGTCGCTTATCCAATCAGTAAAATAATTTATATTTGTATATACACTATAAGTATTATCAGCAGCACAGACTTGAGGCCCCCAACTTACAATACCTAGTTGTACACCACTACCAGCCAAAACTATTGGGCCTCCAGAATCCCCTCGGCACGCGGATTTCTTATCTATTGACCCCGCACAAAAGTTCTCAGAATCTGGCTGATCTGTTATTCCATATGGGTTGTAACCAGACATGGTTTGATAACACTCTGATTGTTCTATCAGATCCACATCTGCGTATTGCAAAATCGACTCACTGGTATTCCAAGGCCAACTAATAGGGCTAGTACTTCCCCAACCTGCGACTTTCAATGGCTCGCCAATATGATCTGAAACTCGTGTCGAACTATCAGCAATAACAATAGGCGGTGCTTGAACCTCATTCTCTAATTCTAGAACTGCGATGTCATTGAGCAAATTCTCATGCACATAATCTTCGTGAAGATAAATACGACGAACAGCAACTCTTACACCTTCATCATTTTCATTAATTAAGTTATTTATACCTATAATCGCATCTAAATCCTTCGCTTCTTTTGAGGCAACACAATGAGCAGCAGTCAATACATAACGTTTGCCCAAGAAACTGCCACCACAAAACTGACCGACAGATGCAGTTTGACCGCGTTCGACCAAAGCCACAATAGAGGGCCATTCACCAAGAAGAGCATCCGAACCATTAATAATATAAGGTGATACATTTTCAATTGACACTGGATAAACCGTTGCCGGAAAAAACAGTGACGCGATAGAACACGCTAACAACGAAGAAACCTTTTTCACAACTAGCCTTTTCATTAGTAATAAGTATCATTTGAGGCGCGTGATATTACTAGAATCAATAAAAAAATCATGCGCTATTGGTACTATTTTTATTAGTTTGTGAAATGAATCAGCATATTCAGAACAAAGTGTTCATCTACTACAACCAGCGTCTTACTCGCTTTTTGTAATCTAGATAGGCTTCGCCAAACTTGGTTTCTAGAATCCGCTCTTCAGGCTCGATTTGGTATTGATTCATGTACAGCAAAAAACCGCCAACTATCACCAAGCTAAGAGCGTTTTCTTGCCAGTAAGCAAGCCCAAACAACAGGAGCAGTAAGCCGAGATACATAGGATTGCGGCTGAGTGCAAAAACGCCGCTGTCTACCACAGTGGCCGCGAGATCCGGAGCCATGGGGTTCACCGTCGTTTTAAAACGACGAAACTCCAACAAACCAGCAATCCCCCAGAAACCTGAGCTGCAAAAACAGAGCGCCATGACTAGGCTTGGCCACGGTAGTGTAATGGTTAACGTTGGAAAGAGAATGGAAGAGAGATGGATGAGCGCCAAGGCCACCAGAAAAACCGCGACTGGAGGAACCTTTAATTCTAAATTTTTCATAATCACCTCAATTCAACTGAATGAAAAAGCCCAGTGGAGTCACTGGGCATTCTGTTTATAGCAAATGTAACAGAGCCTGCAATGGATGCTTAGGTTTGATTTGCTCAAACCGTTTCACTTGGCTACGACACGAGTAACCGGTGACCAAACAGCGCTCTTTCGGTAGCGACGCTAATGCGGGTTGCCAACTCAAATCGTAAATATCGCGAGACATGGTTAATTTATCCACCTCATGCCCAAAGGTACCCGCCATACCACAGCACCCTACCGCCACCGCATTGAGCTGCGTACCAAAGTGGCGGAAGATTTCCACCCACTCTTTTTCTGCATTCGGCAGCTTAGTTTTTTCCGTACAGTGCGCCAATAAGTACCAAGGCTGTGCATCGGTTGCTTGAGGCGTAAACTGCGACAGGCGTGGTTTGAGCCATTCATGAACCGTCAGAACCGAAAACTCGCCGCGCTCTTTGCCTAATATTTCAACATACTCATCGCGATAGCAAAGCACCAAAGCAGGATCCACACCCACGAGCGGAATATTGAGATCCGCCACTTGAGTCAGAAATGCCGCGGTATTCGCTGCCGTCGAACGAAATTGGCGTAGAAAGCCCTTAATATGTTGCGCTTTGCCATTCGGTTTAAACGGCAGCAATACTGGTTTTTTGCCTAATTTAAGCAGTAGGGCGACAAAATCTTCGACCACATCCGCATCGTAATAACTGGTAAACGGATCTTGCACGATCAACACATGTTGCTCGCGCTCTTCTTGCGATAACCCCGCCAAACGCTGCATATCAAACAGGACAACGGGATGACGGTGCAGACGCTGTGCGAGTGTCGGTACCGACAAGAGTGGAGCATCGACATAACCCACCGTTTTAGCGGTTAATTTTTGCACCGAAGATTGTGCTAACACGCTATTTACCAGTTGCGGAGCCTTCGCCATCACAGGTAATAAGGTTTCGATATTCGCGACTAAATAATCTTTGACTGGGCGCGGATAGCGGCTGTGATAGATATTCAGAAAACGCGAGCGGAAACTGGGCACATCCACCTTAATCGGACACTGGCTTGCACAGGCCTTACAGGCCAAGCAACCATTCATCGCTTCGTACACTTCATGCGAAAAGTCGTACTCTTTATCTTTGCTAAAAGCATGACGAACCCGATCCAGCATAGATTTAATTGTTGGCGAGGATTCGAGCGTGGCTTTTTCAAGATCGAGAATATCAATGCCTTGCTCTGTCAGTTGGCGTAACCATTCCCGCACTAATCCTGCGCGCCCTTTCGGCGAGTGACGACGATCCGCCGTCACCTTCATTGAAGGACACATCGGGGAGCTAGTTTCGTAGTTAAAGCACAAACCGTTACCGTTACACTCCATCGCTTGCTTAAAGCTGTCGCGCACTTTGACGTCGATTTGGCGATCGTAAAAACCGCGTTTAGTGTCGGAGACTTTCACCAGCTCAAACGGTGTATCGAGTGGGGTACAAATCTTGCCCGGATTCATCTTATTGTGCGGGTCAAACGCCGCTTTCACACGACGCAGTTCAGTGAACAGCTCCTCACCAAAAAATTCTGGACCGTATTCCGAGCGGTAACCTTTACCGTGTTCTCCCCACATCAAGCCGCCATATTTAGCGACGAGCTTAACCACTTGATCGGAGATTTCACGCATCAACAATTCTTGCTTGGGATCGCACAAATCAAGCGCAGGACGCACATGCAATACGCCCGCATCCACATGCCCGAACATGCCATAAGCCAGATTTTTGGAATCGAGCAGCGCGCGAAATTCAACGATAAAATCGGCTAAGTTCTCTGGCGGCACACAGGTATCTTCGGTAAAGGCTACCGGTTTAGCGCGGCCTTTGGCTGCGCCGAGCAAACCCACCGCTTTTTTACGCATATTGTAAATGCGGTTGATGCTCGCTAAATCACTACAGACTTGATAGCCAATAATTCCCGCTTGTTGGTTGGCCATCATCTCATCAAGGCGCGCGGTTAATTGTGCAACTTGCTGATTAATCTGCGTGCTGTCTTGGCCAGCGTATTCGACCATATTGATGCCTTGCATCTCTTTGCCCGGCACATCGGTCAGCAAGTCTTTTACGCTGTGCCAAATAATGTCTTCTTTGGCAAGATTGAGCACTTTCGAGTCAACGGTTTCTACCGACAAAGCTTTGGCTTCAACCATCAAAGGCGCATTACGCAGTGCGGAATCAAAGCTGTCGTATTTCACATTCACTAACGTGCGTGCTTTGGGGATTGGCGTTAAATTGAGTTTAGCTTCGGTAATAAACGCCAGTGAGCCTTCCGCGCCACACAATACACGCGTGATATCAAAGCGATCTTCGGCTTCATTCAGGGCATTTTTTAAATCGTATCCGGTCAAAAAACGGTTGAGCGGCGGAAATTTCGCGACAATTTGCTCACGTTTGGTACGGCAAACCTGCTCCGTGACTTGCATCGCTTGCGCAGCAAACGTATTGGGAGCAGGCAAACCTTGCGAGAGATCGGTTTCCAGCAAAGAACCATCGGCAAATACCGCTTGCAGCGAGAGTACGTGATCCGACGTTTTGCCATATTGTAGCGACCCTTGCCCTGAAGCATCGGTGTTAACCATGCCGCCAAGCGTCGCGCGATTACTGGTCGAAAGATCGGGAGAGAAGAAAAAACCGTGTGGGCGTACCGCATCATTGAGTTGATCTTTAATGACCCCCGCCTGCACTCGTACCCATCCCTCTTGCGGGTTAATTTCTAGGATACGATTCATATGCCGCGACAAATCAACGACCACCCCTTTGGTCAGCGATTGACCATTCGTGCCCGTACCGCCACCACGAGGTGAAAAAGTCACTCTCTCAAATTCTGGTTTTGAACTAATCTTTCCTATAAGAACAACATCAGCGGTGGATTTAGGATGTACGACCGCTTGAGGCAATTGTTGGTAGACGCTGTTATCCGTCGCTACCGCAAGACGGCTGGAGTATTGGGTTTCAATATCGCCGGTAAATCCTGCGGTTTTTAACTCGTGTAAAAAAGTTAAAACCACCGGATCAACGTCGGATTGGTGATGGAGTCTTGGTAACATTTGCTTCCTGCCCCTACTACGCTGATCCAATCAGCTTTGGGTTATTGTTAGATTTTAAAGAGTAATCTTTGAATTCGGTCACTTTACAACATTTAAAATGGTGATCAAATCAGAATCTGAGTGCCAGAATGCGGTGAAACAGAATTTTTTCAACTTTGTTATCACCGAGCCATTCTGTTATTTCGCTTATTTAGAACTGTATGGAAAAAACGATGAAAAAAAATCAAATAGTAACAACGGAAGATATCCTACTCATGCTGTGCCAATCGGTTTCTACGGTTCTCACGTCCGCAACGAATTCACCGATTCACTATTCCGCAATGGTACAAAAAATTAATAAAACCTCGCTGAAACCAGATTTCGGCTGTTTTGTGTTGTTTGATGGCGGTTTTACTGGCCTTGTTGTGATCAACTTTACTGCCAAAGCGGCGCTTGAGGTTTACACCAATTACATGCGTAACATGGGCATGCCAGAAGAAGAACTCGCGGTATTACACACCTCCGATGAAGTTGGCGACGTACTGGGTGAGCTGATGAACCAGCTTGTCGGTGACTTCACCAACAAAGTGCGTAAAGAGCTGCAAACCAACATTACCCAGAACCAGCCTAAGATGCTTTCGTTGAACAAACAGGTGCTTTTATCTGTAGATACCAACCTTGATCGTCCACAGGCGCGACGTGTGACATTTTCAACAGCCAATAACAACATCTTTTACCTTGAACTGGCGATGGACAAAACCGAGTTTATCCAACTCGAAGAGTTCGACGTTCAGGAAGATGAAAGCCCTGACGATATTCTGGCCGCAACACAGAAACAGCAAAAATCACATTCAGTTGCTAACCACTCCGAAGAAGACAGTGCGTCTGCCGATTTGTTGGATCAGCTCGGCATCTAACCCCTTCTCAAAAATCGTTTAGCGTATCAGGCTATCTTGTAAGAGATGGCCTCTTCCCTTTTCCTTAGCCGCCAAAAACGCTAGAATGTCGGACTTTTCTTAAGCCGTACCGAATCTATTTTGCTTGCTAATGGATAAACAAAAAGCCCTTAAAAAAATCGCCAAATGCCTTGAGCTAGGTAATTCCGCCAATATTAATGAAGCCGCAAACGCGATCAAAATGGCGCATAACCTCATGCTCAAGTATGGTCTCGACAAAGACGATATCGAGTTCATCAAAATGGGCAAGACACAGTCGACCCATTTGCTTCCGGCTGCCATTTCTTCTGGGATTTTGCGAGTGATCCGAGGCATCAATACCCGATTCGGTGTGGAAGCCGTATTGCTCAACCATAAAGGCTTAAAACGCGTTGAATTCATTGGAGAAGCAGATCGTGCCATCTTCGCGGCTTTTGCTTTTGACATTATCTATCGCGAAATGAACGAGCAAACAGGCCAATTCCGTAACAGTTTTGCTGGGACCGGAACCTCTTCACTGGAGGTGACACGCCGAGTTAACTCGTTTGTTTCTGGCTGGATTGAAGGCGCTTTAGAAAAATTACCCATCATCACTCCGGACGAAGACTCCATGAACAAAATCAATAGCTATATTGATAAGGAATTTGAGAATATCGACCGTGAAACCTTCAAACAGCAATTGCGTGAAGCGATGAAAAATCTGACGGAAGATTATGAGACGGGACTCAAAAAAGGTCGCCGCGTCTCAGTCAATCGCCCGATTCACGGCGCGCAAGCCCCAAAATTACTCAAATAAGCATTTGTAAGAGATTGGTAAAATGCGCACCCCACTGATTGACGGGGAACGAGAATTCTCGTCTATTGCGCGAAATATCATTCAATAAACGGAGAGAATGTGTTGAACAAAACCACTTTGCTGTTAGCCGCAGTCGTCGCTTTGTCTGGCTGTCAGGCTACCCAACGCCAAAATGCGACAACCGGAGAAACAGAAACCAACGCCACCACTAAAGGTGCATTATTAGGCGCCCTAGCCGGTGCAGCCGTTGGTTTAGCGACAGGTGACGATGCCAAAGAGCGCCGTAAGCATGCCTTAATTGGTGCAGCTGGGGGCGCTGCAGTCGGCGGCGGTATCGGATACTACTTTGATCAGCAAGAAGCAGAGTTACGCAAAGCATTACTGGATTCTGGTGTTCAAGTGGTACGCGTAGGTGAAAATCAACTGATGCTACGCATGGAAAACGGTATTGGCTTTACCAGCAACTCTTACCAACTCGATAGCTATATCCATAAAACTTTACGCGGTGTCGCGCGTATTCTGGTCGAATACCCAGATACCAGCTTAGTGATTGAAGGCCATACCGATAGCACAGGCAGTGATACCACCAACCAAGTGCTTTCTGAGAAGCGTGCCGAGTCAGTGCGCTCATTCCTGTTATCTCAAGGGGTTGCAGCGGGGCGTGCAATTGCTCGTGGTAATGGTGAGCGTTTCCCTCTATGCTCAAATAACACCGCAGAAGGACGCGCTTGTAACCGCCGCGTCGAGATTCAAATTCTGCCACTCAAATAGTGTTTAAACGCTCATTAGCTTGAAGTTGCAGCCATAACGGCTGCAACTTCAACTAAACAGCGAATTGACCGAACGTTTCATTTTCAGGGAAAGAAAGATCATGCGTTTGCGGAGTTTATGGCTGTTTTTGCTATTTTCATTGCCACTGGCGGCCGCTGATGATGTCACAAGACTCACCCAACTTGCCCAAGAGCAAAATCCGCAAGCTCAATATCAACTCGCTTTGGCTTATCAAACCGGAAGTAGCACCCCACAAAACCTGAATGAAGCGTTTTACTGGTTTTTACAATCCGCTGAATTGAACCATCCACTCGCCATGGCCCAAGTCGCCAACGCATATCTGACAGGCCAAGGAGTGGAAAAAGATCCACTGCAAGCCCAATATTGGCTTATCAAACTAGCTCTGGCTGGAAATCCTCAAGCGGTTACGACCTTAGCCAAGTGGTATGAACAACATCCCATCGCGATTGCGGCGCTCGATCTGGCTGAGATTTGGTATCGAGTCAACGCCAATCAGGACCCAGAATCTGAGCAAGGATACGCGCGTCTACTGGAAAAAAAATTCAATCAGCAACGCGAAAGGCAGCTCAACAGCATAGGTCAATTGGATAACCTGATTGATCGGGATCTTGCCCGACCCGCCAGCGCACTACCCGTTAATAAAGAAGCGCAAACCATCACCAGTGATTGGCTATTGCCGACTTTGGTGGCGCTCATCTTATTACTCACCATCATCACGATCCGAATGATATGGCGCAGACAACGCAACCATATCGTCGCGGTAAAACACGTTGACTACGAAGGGAAATGGAAAGAGCAACAGTTCATTATCAAAAGGCAAAAACAGCAGTTAGACCATCTCTATCAAGAGTGTAAACGGCTACAACAGAACCAAACCAGCGACCTTAACGGCCAAAAAGTTGCGATGGCCTACGCCTTAATGGGTTTTCACCAAAACCAACGGCCTGACGTCAAAATGATCAAGCTGCGCTACAAACAGTTATCGAAAATTTATCACCCTGACCTGCATGGCAGCGAAGAAGAGATGAAGCGCTTAAATAGCGCGGTAAAAATCGTGATCGATTCAGTTAATAAATCGTTACAGAAACAAGCATAACATCTGAAAATTCCGACTCAAGGCTTGAAAAATCAGCCTATGCGCAATCGATCTCCTTCTCATCCATAATTACAAATAGTTAACTTTTTTTATTTAGACGTGCCATAATCCGCGCGAAATTTACGCCTGATTTAGGTGGGAGAGAAGACAATGTTTAGCGTAGAAGGCATCTGTGATTGGTGTAAACAGCCAAAACTACTGACAAGACATGAATATGTGGATGGTAAAGCACATCATTCTTGTGAAAACTGCAATGAGTTTGCCCGAATGGATGTAAGGCAATTTAATTTAGCCGAGATGGCATTCCGAGAAAAACAACAAGCAGCTCGATAAACTGCATCCCCTTCAACTTGAAAAAGCGCCTTCTGGCGCTTTTTCTGTTTTCTCCGCACATACCTGTATAAACCGCCGCACGGCTTCCGTGGCATTGCTCACAAAAACCGCATGTCCCTACTTTTTTCCACCTTTATCAAAAAGAAATAAAACCAATATAAATCAAATAGATAACAAAAGGCATCGTGTAGCAACGTGAATTTCTGTGCTTTTTTTATCCAAAAGCCAGTTGCAAAAACAACCAACCAATAATACTGTATTTACATACAGCATGTATGGAGAGACAGTATTATGCTACACACTGAATTCAAACATTTTGGCTTACATAACTCGCCCACACTCAGCGCATTACGTGCAAAGAATGATCTGGGCGAGGCAAACCTGATGCTGCGACTGGCCAGTTTGTCAGAGCGCTCACAATGGATTCTCTATACCGCTCAATGTCAACGTCCAAACCGTCAATCACTCCATGAGCATCAGATCGATTGTGGCAAGGTTATCCATCTCAAAGCATCAACATGCCACTCTGAAGCAGAGATTGTCGCAAAGGCGATTGCCTGCCGAACCGCCAGTGCGATTGTGGCATCCAATGCGATAGATAGCGTGACTCAAAAGCAGTTGATGCACTTTGCCAAGCAGCATGGCTGTGAGCTGTTTTTTATTAAGCAAACCACGCATTCACTGCACTGATCCATAAACAACCTTTACTTAAACAATCTGGCAGGGATAAATTTAAGCAAACGTTTGCTTTTTGTCTGGCAGCATAAATTAGTTCTGGTATCATGCGCTCAGCCCGCGGTTTTTCACTCAGCGAAATCGCTAAAACGATGTTTGAATTCAGATAGGAATGTCTCAATGAGCCTTGCAGATCAAGTCCTTGCCGTCAATGACGACCTCCCCATTCGTACCCATCAGCCAGTACATAGCGGTAAAGTTCGCTCGGTTTACTGGCTAACCGAGCAAGACAGCCGCCGCCTAATTAAAGAAAAAGGTTACCCGGTTGCAGAAGATGCCCCGCTGGCCATTATGGTCATCAGTGATCGTATTTCGGCCTTCGATTGCATTTGGCACGCGGAAGGCGGTGTCCATGGTGTACCGGGTAAAGGTGCGGCGCTCAATGCTATCTCGAATCATTGGTTCAAACTGTTCAAGCAACATGGTTTGGCGGAAAGTCATATTCTCGACATTCCTCACCCTTTTGTGTGGATTGTACAAAAAGCCCGTCCTATCAAAATTGAAGCCATCTGCCGTCAATACATTACTGGCTCAATGTGGCGTGCTTACGCCAAAGGTGAGCGCGAGTTTTGTGGTATTACCCTACCAGAAGGTTTAGAGAAGGACAGCCAACTGCCAGAGCTACTGATGACTCCGTCGACCAAAGGTATTCTGCGCGGCATCCCCGGCGTGCCAGAAGCCGATGACGTGAATATCTCGCGCCAAGATATTGAAGCCAATTACGCAGCATTCAACTTCAATCAACCACAAGATATTAACCATTACGAAACTCTGCTCAAGCAAGGTTTTGCTGTGATCAGCGAAGCGTTAAAAAGCGTGGGACAACTCTTTGTCGATACCAAATTTGAATTTGGCTACGTAGCAGATCAGCAAGGACAGCAAAAACTGATCTATATGGATGAAGTAGGCACCCCTGACTCATCACGCATTTGGGATGCGCAGCAATATCAGCAAGGCAAGATTGTCGAAAATTCCAAAGAGGGATTCCGCCAATTTTTGCTGAACTACTTCCCAGACCCAGACATTTTACTCAATAAAGATCGCATGCCTGAACGTGAAGCGCTCTCGCGTGACAATGCTTTACCGCTGGAAGCGTTAATGGATATCTCGCGGACCTATTTGGGTATTGCTGAAAAGATCACGGGACAACCTATCCATCTGAGTCATCAGCCAAAACAGGAAATCATCGCAATCCTAGATAAAGAATATGGGCTGATTGAAAGATAAACTCCATCTGCGGCTTTTGCTATGCCTCGCTGTTTTGAATCATAAGCCAGCGGCAAGCACGAGCCAGCAACGGATGAAAAACTAAGGGGCTTATTTGCTTGAACCACTTGGCGTTGCAGGTACACGGCAAGTAGCAAGGGTATAGCCCCTTAATTGCGCTTCTATTGAGTGTTCTTCTACTCAACGCAGCAGAGAAGTTCTTTAAAGCTTGATCAAAAACTCTTCTTGATTAGTAGATTCAATATGCGCTGCACTTTTGCTTTGAATCGTAGTTAACTGCTGCTCATCCAAGGCGTAAGGCATGACTAAGGTTAATTCATCAATGCCTTCTTGTTTGGCTAATTTCACTAAAGTGATCACATTCGATTCATCACTCGAACGGGTGGAAAGCTCTTTGAGGGCGACATCCCACAGGCGTTCTTGTGGACTCTGTCCCGTTTTGATCGCATCAAACCAGACAATTCCAAACACTGGAGCAAAAGAGCTGATGGCTTCCGAGAAAGTCCACTTTTTCGCACAGGATGCCCCCAAAAAGGTGGTGTAATCGAACACTGCGCTAATCCTTGCTTTTTCCATTTTGTCCCCCGACGCCATTGGCAACACCGTGCTGCAACTATTGACCAAGCCTTGCTATATAGCAATACGATATAAAAAAACGGTCTGTTATGATGCGCAATCGGTTTCAAAGGCTATATAAAAACCAATTTAGTAACACTGTACCTACATTTTTAAAATGATATGTGCTTTGTTGATTAATATTTTCCTATTCAAACAAAATCGTGCTGCCGAACAATGATTCCTTCTTATTCGATGAAGCGCTAGACGCTGTTCCTCCCTTGCTTAACTCGTTGCACATAAATCCCCCACCCTAAACCGATAAACTTGTTTTAAACACTGTGCTTGCGCACAGAAGCAGGATAATCAACAGAGGCAAGCCGTTTGTCTATTTACAATCCAACCAGCAAGTCGGTATCATTTTCGCGTTTCACTTCTACCCTACCAATCAATAGGCCGAACATGAATAACGATAAACGTCCGCTGTATATTTCCTACGCAGGCCCAGCTCTTCTCAGTACTCCTCTGCTCAACAAAGGTAGTGCCTTTAGTGCGGAAGAACGTGCTTCTTTTAACCTAGAAGGTTTACTGCCCGAAGCGACGGAAACCATTCAAGAACAAGTGGTACGCGCATACCAACAGTACCGTGGTTTTGAAAGCGACATGGATAAACATATTTATCTGCGCAACATTCAAGACACCAATGAGACCCTATTCTACCGCTTGGTGCAGAACCATATTTCCGAGATGATGCCAATCATCTATACCCCGACAGTGGGTGCGGCGTGTGAGAACTTCTCCAACATTTATCGCCGTGGCCGTGGCTTGTTTATCTCTTACGCTAACCGTGATCGTATCGATGACTTGCTGAACAATGCCGCTAACCACAACGTCAAAGTGATTGTGGTGACCGATGGCGAGCGTATTCTCGGCCTTGGCGACCAAGGTATCGGCGGTATGGGGATTCCTATCGGTAAACTGTCACTTTACACCGCTTGTGGTGGTATTAGCCCAGCGTATACGCTTCCTGTGGTTCTGGATGTGGGTACGAATAACCCGCAACGTCTTGCTGACCCTATGTACATGGGCTGGCGTCACCCACGTATCACTGGACCTGACTACGACAACTTTGTTGAAGAGTTTATGCAAGCCGTGCAACGTCGCTGGCCAGATGCATTGATCCAGTTTGAAGACTTTGCCCAAAAGAACGCCATGCCACTGCTTGAGCGTTACAAAAATCGCGTGTGCTGTTTTAACGACGACATTCAGGGCACAGCGGCGGTCACTGTCGGCTCACTGCTTGCTGCCTGTAAAGCGGCGGGTAGCCAGCTTTCACAACAACGTATTACCTTCTTGGGCGCGGGCTCTGCAGGCTGCGGTATCGCGGAAGCGATCATTGCGCAAATGGTGTCTGAAGGCATCAGCGATGAGCAAGCGCGTTCACAAGTTTACATGGTGGATCGCTGGGGTCTGCTCGAAGAAGGCATGCCAAATCTGCTCGACTTCCAACAGCGTCTAGTGCAGAAAAAAGCCAACACGCAACATTGGACAACGGAAAACAACGGCTACTCGCTGCATGATGTGATCCGCAATGCCAAACCGACGGTACTGGTTGGTGTGTCTGGGGCGCCCGGTCTGTTTAGTGAAGAGATCATCAAAGAGATGCATCAGCACTGTCCACGCCCTATTGTCTTCCCGCTATCGAACCCAACAAGCCGTGTTGAAGCTCTGCCGAGCGATATTATCCGTTGGACTAACGGTGAGGCTTTGGTCGCGACAGGTAGCCCGTTTGATCCTGTGCTGCATGAAGGCAAAACTTACCCAATTGTGCAATGTAACAACAGCTACATTTTCCCGGGTATCGGTTTAGGGGTTTTGGCAGCAAACGCACGCCGCGTTACCGACGAAATGCTGATGGAATCGAGCCGTGCACTGGCAAGTTGCTCACCGCTGGCCATCAATGGTCATGGACCATTATTGCCGCCTCTGGAATCTATCCACTCTGTTTCGAAGAAGATTGCTTTCGCAGTAGCGAAAAAAGCGATTGAACAGGGTGTGGCTCCAGAAGTCACCGATGAAGCGCTGGAAGCCTCAATTGAACAACATTTCTGGCAACCGGTTTACCGCCGTTATAAGCGCACTGCGTTTTAATTTATGCGGAGAAGCCCCTGCAATCAGGGGCTTTCTAATCTCATGCAACTATTTACTTATCTTGCTCCTGCAGGTCAGGCTCTACTCCCCTACCTGAGCGAAATCTCGATTGCACTGGTCGCATGCACTTTGGTCATGCTCGGTGGTGAGATCAATGCCTTTTTGCGTAGAGCATTACGGAATCAACATTTTCTGGTGCGTACGTTAGCGTTTATCTTTATTAACGCGTTTGGATACGGTTTAATCATCGTCAAGGCCAGCCCTTACGTTGCTCGGACACTCGCGCAACTGGAATCCGGCATGATGCTGACCCTTATCGTAAGCTGCTTTGTTGTGATAGGCCTATGGGCACAAAGAAACCATCAAATCTAACTCTGCGCGCCGTCGTTTTCTCTGCGCTGGCTCACCTGCGAAGATTACCTTGGCGTAGACTAAGCCAAGCTTTGCTGTGGCTGGCTGTTGGGGTTGTCGCAGGGTTACTCGCGATCGATCGCTGGGTCAGTTGGCAAACACAAAATAACATTATTAATGATGCGCAAAACACTCCGCCTTTTCAGGTTGCCGTGGTCTTGGGCACCAGTAAATACATAGGCAAGACTCTCAACGAGTACTACACCAACCGGATTGATGCAGCGATAGCGCTTTATCAACAAGGAAAAGTCCGCAATTTTCTGCTCAGTGGTGATAACGCCCACCGTTCGTACAATGAGCCGTGGACGATGAAACGCGATTTGCTACGCGCAGGCATTCCAGCAGAGAATATTTCGTTAGATTATGCGGGGTTTCGTACTCTCGATTCGATTGTTCGCGCGAAGGAAATCTTCGATACCGATAATTTCTTGATCATCACTCAGCGCTTTCATTGTGAGCGCGCGCTGTTTATTGCCCGCTACCAAGATATTCAAGCGTCATGCCTAGCAGTACCGGGGCCAAGCAACCACTCTGGTTTTAAAGTGCGGTTACGAGAAGTGTTTGCGCGCGCTTATGCCGTCTTTGATCTGTTCGTGTTGGATACTCAGCCTAAGTTTCTCGGTCCCAAAGAACCGATCATCGTTGAGAGTGACACCGAGTCAACGTCAAATGACATCTCATCAAATAGCGCTGAATAAATCCGTCTCGATAAGCTAATCCCTGAATGTTGTCGCGTACCCTGCGGCAACATTCTTCGTGATTGAATTTAGGCTAGATAGACACGACTTGGTGCCGTCCTCACCCTTTTTCTCCATCACTGCTTTTGGCCATTAATCCATAGTGAACTTCGATTCGATTGCGGCCAAGCCGTTTGGCTCGGTATAACGCTTCGTCGGCGCGTGAAACGGTTTCCGTAATCCGCTCGTCGCCCATTTGGGCAATACCGAGACTGCACGTGATCGCGCCTCCGTGTATCCAACTGTGGTCGGCGATTTTAGCTCGAAGCCGCTCTGCAAGCTCAATCGCTTGCTCAAGGGTTGTCTGCGCGCAAAACACCACAAACTCTTCACCACCCCAACGCACTAATTTGTCACTTTCTCGGATTTCACGGCTGATGACCAAAGCAAACTCACGCAGCAGATCATCCCCTAGACTGTGTCCGTACACATCGTTGACTTGTTTGAAGTAATCAATATCAATGAACAGTACGCTAACGTGATTGAGTTGCCAGCGCACTAAGCGCGCTTGATCTTGCAACCAATCACGAATGCCATGCCGATTAATGGCTCCCGTCAATGCATCACGATGCGCCATTTCGACGAACTTTATGTTTTGCTCATGCAATGAGTGATTTAAACGCTGTAAGTGCTCTTGGCGTATACGAGCACGTAAAACCTCACGGCGATTACGACGAATTTCGAGCGCAGAGAGCCATGCTCCTGCCACCGCCCACATGATCAACATGGCAAGAAACAGCTTCTCTCCAGCCACATAATCCCCAATCAATTCCACTTGATGCACGGTCAATTGATATTGCCCTAGTGGACTGGCTGAACCGGTCGCAAATTCAATTTTGTTGACGTTGGAAAACTCAGGAGCAGAGTGCTCAATGGCAATACGATTATCAACCAACCACCACGTCATTACTTGCAAGCTGCGAATGGGAATATCAATCACACCTTTCCCAACGCCCGGCACAAACTCTAATCCGTTGTATTTATGAGTATATTCATCATCAAGCTGAGAGTAGATCGGATTGAAATTACGTAAATACAGACGCATTGCCGCAGGCTCTGCAGCGGGGCCTTGCAAGTCCACGTTAAGACGTATGGTATGGATATCACTCAAATCAAGGCCACGTTGAGGGTCGGGATTAAGGTGAATAGAGATGCCACAATATGGCCACGCGTAGCGACTGGCATTCAATTCACAGTCCACTTTGGCAGTATTGCCATTGAGGGATAAGGCGCTGGTTGATGTGCCGCCAGCGGTTTGATCGTTGGTGGTGAAATAGGCATAGTGTTGAGGTTCAATCAACACTCGTTTCGCGGAACCAAACTGCCAGTACAGCAATACGGTCACAATCGTGACCGCGACTAATCCTAATAACACTCTTGGCAGCACTTTCACAACCTACTCCAGCGTCAAGCCACATCATTAACACGCTCTCTCTTAATACAAGACGCCAAATAAAGAGAGATTGCTTCCAAAAAAATAGCGGTTAGATGCGGTTTTGTCATCGACTAGAGTATTTCAAGGTTTCTTTTTCAGAGGCATTTCACCTTTTGCTAAAGCTTCAAGTAGGAAGGGTATACCCTTCCTACTGAGTCAACATCAGTAGAAAAGGCATATGGCTAGAAGTGAAAGATGTCTAGAAGGGCTTACGACTTATGCAAGCTGTGGCAATCCATCGCGTAGAAGAGCAAATAGATGGTCAATTTCTTCTGTGGTGTTGTAGTGCATCAGACCGATGCGTAGTACTCCACCGCTTGACTCAAGCCCTAATTGACGAACCAGCCCAAGTGCATAGAAATGCCCATTCCATACGCACACATTCTGTTCGCCGAGCATTTTCGCCATAGACTGCGGTGTACAGTCTGTACACGTCAACGCAAATGTCGGTGTTCGCTTCGCGGCATCTGCTAGCTGCAAACCATGCAGTTTCAGCGCTGGCATATCACTGAGCTTTTGCAAGAAATACTCACTGAGGCGCTGTTCATGCTGCTGATATTGCTGATAGCTCTCAACCAAACGTTCACGTAATCGAGAATTCGGGTCACCCCACTGCGCCAAATATTGCACCGCAGCAATAACGCCAGCCAGCCCTTCAAAACTGAGCGTTCCGGTTTCAAAACGTCCCGGCCCTTGATTGGTTGCGGGCTCAACTTTATAAGGCAGAATCGTGTTTTGCCACTGCGGCGCTACATACACAATCCCGACGTGAGGACCAAAAAATTTATAGGCCGAACAGGCCAAAAAATCACAGCCCAGCGCCTGCACATCCGGCAGGTGATGCGGCAGATAGTGCACCGCATCGACATACACCATCGCCCCGACCTGATGCGCCGCCTCAATAATAGCTTCAAGTTCAACCAATGATCCCGTGGTATTGGAAGCAAAAGTCACCGCCACTAAACGGGTGCGTGGATTAATCAACGAAAGCAGATGCGCTTGATCTAAGGTGCAGTCCGCCGTATTGACGCGAGCCTGATGCACTATTGCACCTTTGTCTTGAGCCGCTTGTTGCCAGCTAGAGACATTCGAATAGTGATCCAATGCGGTGACAATCACCTCATCGCCCACTCGCCAATCACGGCTGATCGCACGGCTAAACTGGAAAGTCAGCGACGTCATGTTTGCCCCAAAGACAATCGACTCTGGGGTGGGGGCATTGAGCAGCGCTTGCACATGCTCACGAGCACTTTGCACTAACTCCACGGTTTTCTGGCTCGAAAAGTAGTGACCACCAAGATTAGCATTGTAACGACCTAAATAAGCCACCATGGCATCCAGCACCGATTGTGGCACTTGTGAACCACCTGGTCCATCGAAAAACACCACAGGCTTATCATTGACGATTTGCGCTAGCGCAGGAAACTGCTGACGCACTGACTCAGGAGTGAAGCGCATGGCGGCCATCCTTCGCAGTCAAAACAAAAACATCCATATGCCCTTCTTGTTGATGATCTACCGTGCGGATCGGGCAAGCGTTGTGCCACAGTTGGCTATCGGCCAACATAGCAACTTCGCCATTTTCCAGTACCTTACGGAAAAATGGCGCTTCATGACTACTGAGATAGAGCATGATTTCGCCACCCACAATGTTGTGGCGATCAATGCCAACAATCGCAATATGATCAAATCCATCTTGGTGCACCCCTTCCGGCGCGACTAAGGTTTCATCGAATACCGCAGCGATCCGCATCTGATGGATCTCAATTTCCTGCCCATCGGGAAGTGTGTTGGCTTCCATAAACAGCGCGCACAACTCACGCATACCGTCACTTTTTAAAGTAGTACTGAGCAACGGTTCGAAACGGCGCACCACATTGCCTTGAAAATGGTTAATTTGATCGGTCTGCATAAAGTCATGCTTGTCCAACTCAACCACTTGCCCATCAATAAAGCGGATCACGGAGTAACGACGTAGCCGATACTGCCCGTCCGCATGATTGGTATGCGGTAACTGCGCAAAAGAGGGAGCGAGTTGATGAATCGCTGAATGACTCAGTTTAGTGATATGTAGGGTATTGGGGTGAGAACGTAACATCATCGACTCCTTAATGGGTTAGTCATACCACCATAGATTTCACATTTTATTTACAATTAAGACTAATCGATTATTTTGCAAAAACAATATTTTTTGACTCAATCAACCATCAGGATTGAAATTTTGTTTTTATATTCTTTATAAATTAAAAATAGCAGTGTCTACATCCAAAAGCGCAACCTGAAGACAGGCAAAACCAGAGGCTTTCACTACCTTATGGAAAATAAGGAAGATTGACAGCCTATTAGCATAAAACCATGCATCATGGATCCCGCTCTAACATGAGAATCAGGTGGAACCGACACGAGCTATACCCAAACAACTTGGGACTTGCAGGTAGGTGGCAAGTGAGTTCATCTCCATGAGCATAGAT
>NZ_WPDC01000017.1:0-59318 GCF_035615595.1 Vibrio sp. R-1
ATTGCGCACCATTCATTTTTACTTTTTAAAATCAATGCAGTAGCGGCAAGCCCACCATAATTGGGGCTAAAATGGGGCGATTAAAAATATGACTTTTTGAACACAAATTCTGCCATATCAAGCAATACCAGATCTTGAAACTGACGAATAGCCCCCGGCCCTCACCTTCTCGTATTGTCCACTCTATCAACCCATATCACCATGTCAGTCTTCGAATAGCGACTCAGCACCAATCAGTGGAATAAGTCGGAGTAACACATCTTCCATCACGCCATGCTCGGCAGTGGTAATTTTTTTCGCGGCTCGATCTTTCCAAGATAAGGTTTGAATCAAACTCGCAGCCACTACACTCGGCTTATCAAGATTGTTCACTGGAACTTCGAGAGCTTGACCGCGAATACTGGTGCTAATCGGACAGCAAATGAGTAACCCTGTTTGCTGATTGTATTCTTTGCTAGAAAGCACAAGAGCTGGACGATATTTGCCGATCTCTTTCCCTTTCACGGGGTCGAAATCTAACCAGATAATGTCATTACGATGAGGTATGTATGTTGCCATTACTCACCTAGCTCTTTACCGGAAACTACAGCGATTTCATCAGCATGACCTGTGTGAGCGTTCAAACCTTTCAATAGATCTTTCTCACTGAACGGAAAGCGCGTTTTCTGACGTTCTACTGGCTCAATAATGATCCTCTTACCTTCAGTTTTCACTTCAATATCAGCACCTTCAACCAATCCAAGCTGACGAATAAACGTAGCTGGAATGATATTGCCAAGACTGTTACCAATTTTTCGTATTTGAGTACGCATACCTCACCTCTAGCGTAAGCACATTGTTATAACAATTTAGATTGTATAGGCTCCATTCGGAGTGTCAACATTGTTATAGCCTGAGTTCTTAATCTACTAAGCATGGCTCATTAGCATAAGCCCCTCGCAGCGGCATTTGCAGTGAGGTTTTTACTTAGAAGAAATCGTACTCAGCCACCAGCCTTTCAAGTTTCGGGTTCAGTCGAATACCGTTTTGAGTTTTCGATATATTACGCAATCTCATTTTAATGGACTGCTGTAAACCCTCTGTGGTGATGGGATTACGCTTACCATATTGCGATTGATTGAACTTGCGGATCTTCACCATCACCGACTTCATTGCTTCACCATCTTTCAGGCGATAGGCCGTGTAGTAGGCGTTCATCAAGCTTTGGCGGTGCTTAACGATAAAGGTTTCATAGTTCTTAATCGCATTGTTCTCATCATACTGAAGGTTCGCACGGCCAATCGCAAAACCAGACGCTTGGCCAAGCAGCTCAAAGGCCGTTAGATCACTCACAATCTCGTCGCCGTTCTTCGTGTTCACGCCACCTTCATTGATGTATCGAGCGGTTTTAAGCACGTCTTTAATCGCTTTAGGCGGGATACGCTCGATACCGCGAGCAAATTGGTCGTTAGAAATATCGGCCAAGCCTTGCGCCCATGAAACACCAATACCACCAATCACTGGTCCTAACGCTTGCTTCATGTATTCCACATACGCGGTGGAGGCATCCACATCACGGTTAATGCTGCGCACCCACAAATCATTGAGTGAGATACGGCCAGAAATACTTGGTAAAGCGCCATGCCAGATTAACGCCGCGTTCTCTTTACCAAACGCTTCGGCCAGCATACGTTTTAATTCAGTTTCAGTATCAAACGGCTCATCATCATCCCCCGCAATCTCTTGCGCCGCGTCAATCGCCGTGGTGATCGCCCACAATGGCAACGCACCCGCACCACCAATAAAGAAGGTCGAGGCCAGCGTTCCTAAAAGCTGTTTACGTGCCATCGATTTGACTTCGGGCGTCTCCCCTTTTAACGCTTTGGCTAGGTTCGCCCACAAGTAATAAGTCATGTTCTGGCTGTACTGCTTAAACTGTAGGGCGACTGCCGCCATATCGCTTTGCATAAAGCGCGCACGGTTAATCGATGAGTAGTCAAAATGGCTATCCCACGTATCTTTGATAGCATCTGCGATCGCCTTTTCATGGTCGCCGTGTTTCTTCATAGCAAGACGGTAGGCCGCAATATAGGTCACTTCGCGGTTAAACACTTCGGCATGGTGGAAAGCCCAACCAATGATGTTCATCGCTTTGTTCCAAGTCCCTGAATACTTCGCGTTGGGGTTCTCTGCCAAACCAGCTAAGTCTGCCGCTTGCGTAACATCAATCACGCCCTGCGCAACCGCACGGCGCATCGCCTCTTTCTCGCCACCGGTGAGCACGCTTCCCAATATCCCCTGACCTTTCGGGCGGTTTCTGGTAAATGCCGCTTTCAGGTATTGCGCCGTCGCTTGGCTCATCATTTTGGAAGACTCCGCCATACCGTAGCGGGAACCCAAAATAGGCAGGGCGACTTGAAGGTTTTGGGTTAAGTTCACAATTGCTGCGGCAGGCGTTAAACCCAACATCCACACAAAGCCCAAACTGGTAAGCTTTTGCGCCCAACCAGCGCGGGAAGGATTGCGCACCCATTCATGGCGCTTGTTCAGCTCTTCCACTACACGGTCGGCTTCCACATTGTTCGGCAGCTCATGCACGTACTTCTGAATGCTATCGAGGTGGTTATCCAAGATATCCATATGGTCGAGGCGAGCCTGCTGGCGCGATTGTCTAAAGCCTTGGTCAGCCAGTGCTCGCACCGCATCTTGGCTAAAACCGGCCACGCCTTTGCGGTGAATGAAGTTACGGCGCATCGAGCGAGCGGGCAAGGTGCGCAAATACATCTGGTAAATCTCATCACTCAGCGACTCTTTTGCCGGTGTGTGCATGTTCGCTTGCTCTACCAACTGCAACACATCGGCCACAAACGGCAGCGACGCCTTCTGCACCGCATTAAATTGCGCTTTCATACCAGAGTTGAGGGAAAAGCCCGCCTTACGCAGTTTCTCGGCGGCCAGTTCCATTTCGCCTTTGGTTTCAAACATCATAAATTGGCGTTCGCCGTTCTCATCGGCAAAATCAATCCAATAATCACCGTGGCGTGACAATGGGAAGTACAAACCTTTGGCGGCGCGCTCGTGACGTTGGCGCAACTCGGCCAGCATCGCTTTGCGGATCTTGGCATCAAACACCGCTCGTACAATGTTCTCTTCGAGCGCTTTATTCATCCGCTCAGATTGAGCACGATAGTGATCGCGCATTTGTCGATAACGGCGCTTCTGCTCAGCGTTAAGGCGGGCAAATTTGGGGCGTAACTCCACATGGCGCTTGCGGCGGTTTGGCTCTTGTTTCAAAAGCTCTCGCTCTTCTTGAAGGGTTTTCCAAGCCTTAGAGCCACGTTCACTGTTTAAGCCGCCCTCTTCTTTCAAAATCCGCTCTTGCTTAGCAATACTCTCTTTCAGCTCTTCCTCGCGGGATTGGAACGCCTCAGACGGGTCCACATCCGCCAAGGTCGCCTCATGCGCAAAAGCAAAGAGTTCATCCGCCTCTTTCGGGTTCGCCTTAGCCCAATCGCTAAGATCTTCGGCCATCTTAGCCGCCTCTTCGGCCAACATGTTCTGTGTCACCACCATAGAGTTGATTTCATCTTGGTAGGCGTCAATCATCTTGCCCAAAGGCTTATCAATAACGGTGGAGACTTCCCCCATCTGGCGCAGCGTCAACATCGCGTATTTGTTGCGGCCAAGCGCATCGAGCGATTGCCCAATCACCGGCGCACCATACAGCGCCTGTTTGATTTTACTCACCAAAGCGTTTTGCTTTTGAGCCAGCGCCTCATCGGCGCTCATCTGGTTTGACGTAGATGCCGTATACGCTGGCACGCCCAGCGTTCTTGAGCGAGAGAAAAACAGCGTATTATTCTCAGGTCTTGTCACCTTATCTTTTGGCGGCGGCGCTTTTAGCTGCTCCTTAGCTTTGAATACCAGGGTGAGTAATTCATTATTGTTAAACTCAGGAGAGTAAATAAAACCAAATAGCGAGCGCAGCATAGCGCGCACTTTCGCCAATAAACGTTGAATTGGGGTCGCAAACTTTTGCTGCTCAGCAAGATGCGCCACCAGCTCCTGTACCAGAATTTCCTCGGCATCTGCCTTAGTGAGCGTCTGCGCGGAATTTAAGTAAGGTGCTAAATCAACACCATTTTTCTCTGCAAGCCGTTGAATCCCTTTGAGGCCGCCTAACCTTAAGGCTAGGGTATTCATATCCGGTTGCGCCTTACCTTCTTTGAGCAATCGCGCTAATCCAACGTGACCAGCCACTTCGTGGAAAATCGTTTCTTCTACCTCTGAGGCATAATTATGTTTTTCAGCGACCAACCAGACTTTGTGCTCTTTGGTGTCATAAAGCCCGTACACTTCGCCTTGGGCATCATTCTTGGCTATGGCAGTTTTTACATAATCAGGAAGATCCGCCTCCGTATCCACCGTCTCAAAGCGGAGCGTGAAGTCTTTGAGGCCGAGCTTGCCGAGCGCCGTGCGAGTCACCGCATCAATGGCGCTCCGTTTCACAGTGATTCCACCGGCTATCTTTCCGGTTTTCACCCCAGTACGCCCTGCATTCGTACTGGTACGACTAAACAAAACGACGCCATCACTCGCCGCTGAATCCCCCGACGGCTCATCCACTGGCGAGCTAATCTCGCGTTTGGCCTCTTCAATTTGGCGCGCTTCATGGCGCGCTTTAGCCTCAGCTAAAAACGCATACTCCGCTTTGGGCGTTTGAGTCGGTTGCGGTATCACCTCAGACAGTACCGGTGCTTCCCCCACTTTTGAGTTGTGTGAAAGAAGAAGATGCACATAATCCCCGTTAGCATCGAGCGCCGGCATGACTGAATCGTATTGCCAGCCGGGATAAGGAATGCGCACACCCACTGTCTGGTAACGCTGGCCGTTATGCTCAACCGTTTCAGGGCGGATAGAGTTCGGATCAAAGGTAGAGCGCTTCACCTTGCGCAGCGTTTCACGGTCAACAAACTTGTTGGGCGTTTCACTGCGGCGTAGCTCTTCTTTGATATCGGCCATCGAGGCTTCTACCGACAACCACAGGTTGCGGCTTTTCGCCTCATCCAGCTCTTGTTTAAGCGCGGTGATATCCATCTTGGCAATCTGGCGCGAATCCTTGAGCGTACTTTGCAAGCTTTGCAGCTTTCTCTCGAAGCGCTCTTGCTCGCCATTTAACGCCGTGGCAATCGCATTAAGGTGCAGCGCATTCATCAGCTTAGGCGACTGCACAATCGAACTGCTTTGCATCCCTCGCGCCATATAGTCGATGGTCTTACCCTTGCCATCCACCAAGCGCACGTCAATCAGAGGCGTTTTCGTTCCCTCGTGGGTGAAATAATCCACGTCCATCACCAAGCCCAATTGCTTACCCAGCTTGATTTCCCCTTGCCAACGCCGAGATTGCTCGATCGCTGCAATCGCGGGCTGAATGATGGCCTTATTCAGCTCGATAGAATACTCATCATCCAGTTCATGGATCATTGGGCGCTTAGGCTTTTGCGGTTTCTTCAAGCCACGCTCTTTGCGGGTTTTCGCATCCAGCTCAGAGTAAATCGCCATCGCCGCATCGTATTCATTATCCGCCGCTAAATAATCGGCTTGTGCATCACGGTACAGCTCTGTGAACGCTTGTGCATCAAACTCCGTGATATCAGCCTGACGTAGCGTTTCAAGGCGCAATTCAATCGCGGCTTTCTCATCGTCAAAACGCTCAACAAAACGCTTGGCCGCGCCAATCGAGCTGGCTTGCGCCGTGTAAGAGCTGTCTAAATCCAAAAGCTTAGCGTCCGATTCCAGTTTCAAACGGTAAATAGGGTTGCCGGTTGACGCGGCTTTAAACTCCGCGTAGCTATCCGCATCCGAATTGCTGTTTTCAACAAACTCATCTAACTCGCCGTTACGGAACTGCTCAATCGCGCCCGCTTTACGCTCTAGGATTTGCCACATCACAGGGTCACTCGAACCTTGAGTGGTATAAGCAATCAACTCAACCTCAAAGTCTTCCGGTTTACCCGCGTTCGCGGCACGTTGGTAAAACTCATTGCCCTGACGCACAATTCGCCCTTCACGCTGCTCCATATCAGACGGACGCCAAGGCGCATCCATATGATGCAAGGCCACCAAACGATTTTGCACGTTGGTTCCCGCGCCCATCTTCATCGATGAGCCAATCAATACCCGTACCTCACCACGGCGAACGCGATCAAACAGCGCCTCTTTTTTCAACGTAGTGTTGTAGTCGTGGATAAACGCAATCTCATCGTCGGGAATGCCCTTTTCCATCAGCGAGGCTTTCAGGTCATCGTACACACTAAAGCCGGTATCCGCCGTCATGGTAGAGGCGGTCAGTTCGCGGATCTGCTCTTCCAGCTTCTCGTACTGGTCCGCATCAATCTCGCCGGTTTCCGCTTGAGCGTTCACCTTATCAACCAACTCTTTTAGCGTTTGCGAGTAAGGCATTTCCCCCTCGTAGATTTCCAAACGACTGGAAATAAACGCTGCCGCTTTGCCCTTACCTAAGACCGTTTCCGCCAAGCTTTTCAGGTCTGATTTCACCGTTGCAATCGCGTACTTCGCGGGCGTCCCCATATCAGAGAACACCAGTTGTGTACCTTTATCGTCCTGCCACTGGTCGTAAATCGATTTGATCCGCTCGGCGGCGCGAGCCACTTTCCCTGTTGGATCACGCTGTGCGGTCGGGTCCACCAAGCGCACATCGAGCGAGGCTTTTTTCGCATCGGTCAGTACCCACAGTGGGTTATCAATCTTAGCGTAAGCGATTCGCTCCTCTTTGGTTTTGAGCTGGTTAAACGCTTCCATACGGGCAATCAGATAGTCGTTGTACTCGCGCTGAGCTTCGGTCGCTGGTGCGATGTTAAGCTGACGTTTACCGCCTTTGATATTAGGGATAGGGAATCGGGTCGCTTTATTCTCGCCCGTCGCCTTGTTCTTGGCCTCCACATCCTGACGGAAGATGTTCACCATATCTTTTTGGGTGATCACATCGGCAAACTGACGATACAGGGTCGAAAGTTGCTGCATGTTATTGAGTCCCTTCAACACACTGCGCTCTTTCACCGTGCCGGTGGGCGTATATTCCAAGGTGATTTCGGTATTGAAGAACGAGCCGGCGAACGCATCATAGAAAGACATTTTCAGCTCTTTCAGCGTGTCGTGGCCAAGGTAATACATCATGGTGTACACCTCGACCAAGCTGTTAGAAATCGGCGTACCGGTCATAAAGGTCACGCCACCGTTCTCTAAGCCCTGAATGCTGCGGGTTTTGATGAGCAAATCGAGCGCCTTTTCGGAGCCTTTCGGATCGTTCATCCCTACCACACGGTCAGTGCGTGTCGCGTAAGTCAGGTTTTTAAACTCGTGCGCCTCATCGACCACCAAGTAATCCACGCCCAAATCCCCAAAACTAAACCCGATTTGGTCAGCGTTCTTACTCAGCGCTTCCTCTTTCTCTTTGATTTTGTCTTGCAGACGAGAAATCGAGTCCTCAATCTGTTTGACCGTCGCCCCACGCTGCCCAGACTGCTTAGCTTCGGCTTTCGCTTCTTCCAGTGCGCTGCGCAGCTCGTCAATTTTTTCGTTAATCACCGTGCGGAAATGCTCAATATCATTGGGCATGGCACGCAAATGGCTATGCCCCATCAGCACCACATCGTAATCGCCGGTCGCAATGCGTGAGAAAAACTGCTTACGCTTCTTGGCGGTAAAGGCTTTATCATCCGCGACCAGCACCTTAGCCGACGGGTAGAGCTTCAAAATATCTTTATGGAAGGAGCCAAGAATATGGTTCGGAACCACCGCCATCGGCTTTTTGCTTAGGCCAAGACGCTTACGCTCCATCATGCCAGTAATGGCCGTAAAGGTTTTACCCGCCCCCACGGTATGATCGAGTAAGGTATTTTTACTCTGGATCATGCGAAGCGCGCCATCGAGCTGGGTTTTACGCATATCGACCGCAGGGTTCATCCCGACGGTTTGCAGGTACAAACGCCCGTTGTATTTACGGTTAACGTGAGTATTAATCCGCTCGTTAAAGTTATCGGCGATTTGCTTAGCAATCTGCGCATCACTTTTCGCCCACGTCACAAACGTCGAAGCGAGCTTATTGGCCAGCGCGTTAACTTCCTTGGTCGCTTTCTCGTTTTTGGTGCGCTCTTTGCCATTGGTGTCGTAAATCACCAGCGATTTACCATTGGCCGCAGAGTTCAATAAATCCGCCAGTGTGGCACGGTCATGCTTAAACTGTGAGCCTAATGCACTCAGTGAGCCGCCCGCCTCGCCCAACACTGAAATAGCACCGATATGACGGTTAACATTCACCTTAGCCTTATAACCTAGCGCTTCGGCAAAGCGTTCAAATACATCAGAGTCAATCCATGTTGCACGGATAGAGGGCTTCACTTGCTCTGGCGTTTTGTCTTCAGGAATCACTGCTTCCAAAAGCTTCACGTTAGTGTCTAGCCCTGCGCTCTTCGCCGCTTGGTACTTCGCCTTCACATTGCCCGATAAGTAGTCGTCGATGAACTCATACTTTTGCGTTTCAGGGTTCATCAACAAATACGGCTTTTCACCTTCGGTCAGCTTCGCCAGCACCTCATCATAGCCAAGACCGAGCAAACCGCTCACGTACTCGATATCGACCTTACCGCGTTCACGCATCGAGTAGTTCACCGCATCCGACACATTACTGGCTGATTCAGGGCGCTTGTAAGGGAAGAGCAAACGTTTTGAGAAGAGATCACTCTTAGTGACTTCGCCGCTGTCACTGACGTTATCTAAGCCCGCTTCAATCCCTGTATCGCCATCGAGAAGATTCAAGCTCTCAGTCAGCGTCGCGGGCTTACTGTTTTTGCCTTTGGTCGCAAACGCCTGAGCAAATTCATCGTATTGCACGTTCAGGCGCTGACGCAGACGCTCGATATCCCCCGCACCGGTTTTCTCGGCGCGCAGCAGTGCCAGTGCGCTATTGCGAATGGTCAGCATCGCTTTCAGTTTGCGAAACTTATTAGGACCAAGGCGCGTGTTATCAATGGCGTCATCAAGCGCGTTCAAAGCTTGGTTTTGGGACTGCTGTCCGGTGAGGTAAGCCAGCACCGCCTTGACCGCGCTCTCTTTGAGTTTTGAGCTGGTAAAATCACTTTTGATTTTGCCTTTATTCAGAAACTCATTGTCCGCGAACTGTTGTAGGCGCGCTTTATCGCCCTGCTCGACAAAATGGCGCACTCGACTCATCAACCAGCCATCATCACTCCAAATCGAATCGGGCGTCACTTCATACACCTGAGCACCCTTCGTCGGGTGATCGTCGCCACGGCGCATCACCTTGCCGTCGGCGTTCACCATCATGCCGCCAATCGCAAGGTCGGATTCCGCCAACATCACCTCACCGGCAATCGCATCTTTGGTTTCAGGGGTTAACGCTAAATCTTGCCCTTGTGCGAGTGAGGCCAGCGCTTTGCTGATTGACTGCTCAAGGTTCGCATGTTGCGAAACAGGGTTAACCGTCGATTCGTTCTCATCCCCACGGTACATCGTGCCTTGCGCGACTTCGCCCAGGATGTATTGCGGGTTTTGCGCAAACCACTGGTTAACACGAAAACCGCTCACCTCGCCGTCTACGTCCGTCCAAACCGTATTCTTGGCCGTCTCCCCCTGCTTAAGCTTGCGAAACACCACGATATCCGTGGTCACTTCCGTACCGGCATTGCTCTTAAACGCCGTATTAGGCAGGCGCACCGCGCCGACAAAATCCAGCTCTTGGCTCAGTTGTTTGTGGTTTTTGTTCAGCGTATCGAGGAAGCGGTTTGTCACCACCATCATCAGCAAACCGTTTTCATGCAAAAGCTTGCTTGATTTAGCGATGAAATAGTTATGGATCGCCATACCTGAAATATCAGGGTTCTTGTTGTCACGGATAGACTGACTGCCAAAAGGCGGGTTGCCAATCGCCAAAGAAAAAACGCCGTTTTTAAACGGCGTTTCTTGGAATCCTTTTACCTGAACATCGGCTTCAGGGTAGATAAGCTTGGCAATATTGCCGGTGACAGGATCGAGTTCGGAGGCAAACCAGCGCGATTGATCGCGCATGTCGGACGGTTGCCAACCAATAAAGTTACCGGAACCCAGCGATGGCTCGACCACATTCATCGGACTGTTGCCAAGGCCCAACGCTTTCACACCACTCCACATGCCTTTCACTACGGCCTCTGAGGTATAGAAGGCGTTACGGGTACTCATCCGAACGTTGTTGTATTCCTCTTCGGTCAGCAGCGTTTTTAGCTCTTGGTGCGCGGCTTGCTGTGCTTTGGAAGTGTTCGTGTTATCAAACACAGAAGCGAGGCCGCCCCATCCCACATACTGTGCCAGTACCTTTTTCTGCTCAAGCGTCGCGGGCATTCCTGACTGAGTGAGATCCTTCATTAAGCGAATCGCCGCGATATTCGCGGCGATCCTTTGTGTAGCAGTTCCATTGGCGAGGTTATCCACCTCATCGAGCGCTAGGCGTTCAATAGCGTCTCTCGATACGCTTCGCTCTGTGCTGTCAGGTAATGTACGCCTAGACTCATTAGCTCGTCCTCCCGCGCTCGCGTCTTCTTCGCTAACGCTTGAGCGATTGGCGTCAGTTCCTCGTTGCTCATTTTCTTGTACTTCGGATTGCGGCGAAGATCTTTCATCAAGTCTTGCTGTATTTGAGGTTTCGTTGCCATGGTCGATATCTCCTTTTGATTGTAGTGGTACTTCTTGGCCAGAATGAATTGAAGGTTCAGATAAGGCAGATAACCTTTCGGTATAGCTCTCTTTTTGCTCACGCTCGAAATCCGCAAGGGACTTATCGCCTAGCGCTTCTTGTAGCGCCTTTGCGGTAAAACCTTTATCTCGATAAGCTTCGCGTACGCCTTTAAGCTTGGGTTTGGCTCCACCATTGTTATCAATGACCTCGCGGATCACCGCTTTTGCTTGTCGAATGATATCGGGCTCGTCCAAGCTTCCTACGGACTGTGTACTGGCCTCCTTTTTAAGTGCGGCGGCGTTCATCATCGCGGCAGTTTTACCCACAAACTGATTCGCCAAATTACGCACACTGTGTGCCATCTGCTTTTTAATAACCGGTAATGAGCTGGTTTGCCCGTCCAGCTCTAATACCGAACCTTGTGGCGAGGCATCAACTAACGCATTAATTCGTTTGATTGTCTGAGTGATTTCGTTCTCAGCAAAGGTACGCGCCTCAGTGTCGCTAACAAACTCTTTAAACAGCGCTTCGGCATTCTTACGACGCTCGATATTCTCAGGCAGATTCGCCTCATAGTCAGCACGGCGACGGGCGGCTTCTTCATAGGCGGCGAGGCGCTTCTCATGGTTTTGAAATTCCGCTAAAACCGCATCGGTATCAAAGCCTTTCGCACGACTTAAGCGCTTGCGTAAACGCTTCGACATTCTTGACGTTTTTCCCGCAATCCCCGCAAAATCACGGATAGGCTTCTTGCCTTGTTCACGCATTTTCATCGAGTTTGGGCGTTCCACAAAGCTCGATACCTGCTGACCTAAACGCTCACGGCGCGCATCGAGATCGGCTTGGCGCTCAGAAGCTTGTGCCTGTCCTTTCTGGTTGGCCAAGTCACGCATAAAAGCGCGTGTCGTGCGCTCACCCGATTCAGGATGCACACCAAACCATGCTGGATTCTCATCCGGTGAAGCAGGGCGGCTGTCTCTTTCGCGCTGTGCGGCGGCCAATTGCGCGGCATTCTTACTCTCCTGCGCCTTAGCTTCAATCGCCGCGAGCGCCGTATCACGGTCAAAACGGGCAGACTTAAACTGCGCTAAGCCATCATCCTGATCGCCGGTCGCTTTTTCCTTCTCAGGCTGTGGGTAGCGGCGGGCGTATTCCAGCTCCACCATGCGCTCTAGAAGCTCAGGCTTATTACGGTCTTCCTTGAGTAACTGAGGTTCCATTTCTGCGCGAATCGCTGCTTTACGTGAGCTTACCGTATCATCGAGCTGGTACTCATTCTGCTTGCGCTCGATACGCTGGTGCGGTTTCTCACGCTTGGCCATATCCAAACGGTTTTGGTTTTGGCGGTGTTCAATTTGGGTTAACGTCGGGTCGATATCGAGATCACGCCCTTTTTGCGCAAGAGACTCGTACTCTCGTTCTAGCTGTGCGGTCAACTCTGGATTTTGGTCAGCCTCTTCACTTTTCAAGAATTGCTCAATCTCCGCAGCCCGCGTGGGGTCTACGGCGCGAGCCATCTCAATCGTTTCTTGGTAAGCGTTGCGCTCTGGCAACACACCACGCTCCGTCAACGCTTGGCGACTTTGCGCAAAGCGAGAGCGGATTGCCGCATCCCTGCCATTATCCGCTTGTCTTTGCTGCGCACCTTGCAGCAACTCATCGTATTGCCCTTGTGGGTTCAACACCGGCTCATCGGCATTCATCGCCGCCGTTTGCGCGGGCGCATCACCATTGTGAGGCATTGCTTGCGCATCCTCTGCGGCTTGCTCTGCAATCTCTTGCTCTTGAGTATCGCTAACATTCTGTGGGTTCGTTTGCGCGGGCGCATTCTCAGTCGGTTGCCCTTTAGCTCGATACCCACCGACAGCACCAATGGGGCCACCAAGCGCAGCACCGATCACCGCACCTTCCAAGCCATCCACCAAAGCACCGGTCGTAGGGTCAATCTCTTGTCCCGTCACCTCATTGGTTACTTGGTTTCGGGCATAAGTCTGACCATAGCCCTCAATAAACTCCGTACCGCCTTCGGTAATTGCACCTTTCGCTGCGCCAGCAACCACAGCCTTTTTACCCATCTTGCCGAGTAAAGCGTCAAACAAATACTTATCACCCATTGCACCGGCGACAGAGGCCGCCACGGCGGTCGGGTCGGTAGACATTTGCAAGCTGGCATAACTGGCCGTCTCTTCTTTAGCAAGGTCGAATAACTCCGTTGCGCTCATCCCCTGATATTGCGGATCATCCGCAAGGCGGAGCAAGGATTGCTGAAAATACTTCGAGTTATCCGCAAGCCATGAGCTATCCATCTGCATTACCGCGTCACGCGCATCCATGCTTGCGCCACCGAGCGACGTCCCTACACCCGTTGCACCCGCGCCGGTAGCCGCCATTCGAGAGATCGCTTTATCAGCCACGGCTTGCGCCGCCTTTTCTGTCATGCCCTTTTTCAGCATCGATTTAGTAATGGTTGAGCGCAGTGCCACTTTTGCACCCGCACCGGCAAAACCACCACCGGCAAAGTTGGCCGCCAGCGAACCTAGCCCGTCAGCGATTTTCATCGCCCACACATCGATATCCGCCGCACCTTCGGCAAACGTCGGATTGCCATTTTCGTTTTCTTCAAAAATACGAGAGTTCAGGGCGTCACGGCCATCTTGAGTCATACTCTCTTGCAGATAATCAGAGCCAGACGACATCAAATCTCGAAAGCTCTCACCCACACCAAGGAAGTTCTCCGAAAGTTCACCAAGGCCGGCCAGTGAGCGCAGAGCGCCACTACCGACGGCTTTAGCGGTATCCCCTAACGTCACATCGTAGTTACGTTGCGGCGCTTTAGGGGCTTCAAACTGAAAGCCTTTCGGTAAAAAGGCAGACTGACTCATATCCGTAGAGGCATTAATGGTCGATTTTGGTGAGAGTTCATCGCCCAATAACTTCTTGTCTTGCATGTGCGGCTCCAAATTTCAGGCATAAAAAAACCGCCACCCCGAAGGGCAGCGGTTTAATTAATAGACTGGTGTTAGTGTGGGAAACGCTACCACAATTTATTGGATACGACTATATCACTGGCGGATTGATAAACGATGTAATAACGCGGTTCGCTATCAAAGAACTGATGGCTAATACCGACTTTGAACTACAAGGACATAGAGGAGTATATAGCCTCATTTCGTACTAGTGATCTCCAACGATGAGTTTAACGAATCCGAAATGGAAATGGTCTGCTCCATAACGCAGGAGCCTATCACTCGAATGAGACTTCATAACATCGCTTATGAGTACAGGTACAAAAACCAAGGCGTTGTCGTAGTTGACACAACACAAACTCTTGATATGAAAGCAAGCACAACGATATTAAAGCTCTCATTCACTGCAATGAAATCGCACGAAAGTTCACCAAGTTCAGTTAAGTAGTTGTTCATTAAGACCGGCAGCTTTGATAATAGTTATATGGTAGTGTGCTGTAGTATTTGAGGCGTTTCAAACTGAAAACCCTTTGTTAAAAAGATAAACTGGCTCATATCTGTAGAAGTAAGGATGGTCGACTTTGGTGACTATTTTTACTCAATAGCACGGCTTTGTTGCGTAAATCGATGGAACTAAATCAATAGCTTACGATCTGATCGGCTACATTCATTCACTCTGTAGCCTCATGCCGAAACCACGTTACAAAACAAACAACTGGAAACAATACAATCAAGCTCTCATCAATCGTGGTTCTCTGACTTTTTGGATTGACGAAGAAGCGATAAGTGAGTGGAAACAAGAGAAGCAAAACAAGCGTGGGAGACCTCATGTTTTCAGTGAATTAGCCATCACTACTGCTTTGATGGTAAAGCGTATCTTTTCCATGCCACTGCGTGCTTCGCAAGGCTTTATGGATTCCGTTTTTCAACTTGCCCAACTCCCACTGCGCTGCCCACACTACAGTTGTATCAGTCGTCGAGCCAAAGACGTTAACGTGAGTTTCAAAACAAAACGATTCAGCACCTTGCTATCGATGCTACTGGCCTCAAGGTTTATGGTGAGGGTGAGTGGAAAGTCAAAAAACATGGCACGGATGGTAAACGCAGAGTGTGGCGAAAATTACATCTCGCAGTAGATACGAGTACACACGAAATTATTGCCGCAGAGTTGAGCTTATCTTCGGTCACTGATGCAGAGGTGCAGCCTAACTTGCTCAAGCAAACACGGCGAAAAATCCTTGAGATATCAGGCGATGGTGCTTATGACACAAGGGGTTGCCACTCAGCAATCCGCATTAAACGAGCGATAGCGCTCATCCCTCCACGAGAAGGCGCAGCATTCTGGGAACGAGGTCATCCAAGAAACTTAGCGGTGGGTTGTCAAAAGTTATACGGTTCGAATAAACATTGGAAAGAGCGGTATGGCTACCACAAGCGTTCACTATCCGAGACGGCGATGTATCGCGTGAAACAGTTGCTTGGTGGACGATTAAGTCTAAGAAATTACAACGCACAAGTTGGTGAAACTTACGCGATGATCAAAGCGTTAAATAAGATAACAGGGCTTGGTATGCCTAAAACTTGCCGTATTGGCTAACTATCAATCTAAGTAGGGCTACTCGGCTTCGAAAACGAATTACGCAACAAAGCCCAATAGCACCTCATTTTACATATACAGATACATAATTTAGGCATAGAAACCGCTACCCAAAGGGCAGCGGCTAACATGACAGACTGATGTTAGTATGATAAATACGATCATACTTTTAAAACATAGCTTATAGACCTAAAGAATATATATTCTACAGTATATGCTTATAGATTAAAATATAAAAAATTCACGTAATAAATATTATTTCACTCTAATAAGAGTACTTGAATCCGTGTGTGAAAAAGGTTTATCATACACATGCAAAGAGGTTGTTTGAGAATATTTTATCATATCTTTTTCGCTAATGTCCAATATCATTGAAAAATCTGTTGTTGTGTCATTTTTTGTCATGTATTCACTTTCCGCAATGCCTCGCTTTTGAGTATTAAATTGGATCTTTTTACCTACTTTACCCTCAGTCACAACACAGACAGCTCTTGGTATACAGTATGAGTTGTATACCATTTGATTTTCTTTATCGTAAATTAAATACCCTCTTTGATCATGGAACTTACCATTATCACGCTTCCTAAATACTTCTTGCTTATAATAGAGTGCAACAAGATATTGTTGACTAGCATTTTTAGCATCAGCAGCGGGTTCGAATGTAATCGTTTCATAATAGGGCTCTACAGCAGGTCCGCCTTTACCAACTTTGCTGCCATCTTGGCCGGGGGCGACATCAACACCACCCGATTCTGCAGTCTTCCATTCACCAATGAGGTTTGCTAAAGGTCCAAAATCCATACCATCAACAATAGATGATTGTTGAGCATATAAACTAGAAGATGCTGTTAACATAATAGATAGAATTAAAAATTTTTTCATGTGACTTTCCTTTTGTTTATTGACAGAGATTATATTGATTGAGCCAGAACATAATATATTTAAAATATATAACAACATTGATCCACATCAATTTAAATTATCAATCAGTTTAAATTTATATCGTTTAATTGACAGCTATCACAATAGATAAAAAATATAAAAACACTCTATAGAGTATTTATCCATAAATATCTCAAACTTAATACAAGCCTATAATCAGATATAATACAAACAATGGATGGTTGTTATAAATTTTTGAATAATTCAATTACTACATAGTCAAAACATTATATCTTAATACATGTAGCATTCTTATGCTTATACATTGCGATATCTGCCGACGATAATAGTTCATCTCTTGAGTACCCATTAAATGGATAAATCGAGACTCCAATGCTTTCAGTAATACTGATAGTTTTTCCATTTATAGAAAACTTCTTCACACCATTACCTTTTATTCTTTTTATCAAAGAATTCATATAATGCTGATCTTTATACAAATCGGACAAAAATAAAAACTCATCACCACCTAATCGTGAAACAAATTCATTACCACAAATTATTGACAAATACTTCAGACCAATACACTTTAATAGATTATCTCCATACTCATGACCATATTTATCATTTATATCTTTAAACCCATCAAGATCTATAAATACTAAAGCAAAATTACACTCAAATTTCTTTGCATCTCTTATTCTACTTTCTAATACTTTGTATGCTAAATTTCTATTTGGTAAGCTTGTCAAAAAATCATGATTTGCTTCATATTCATAAATATTGCTAATTTCTTTTATGGATAAAATCTTTTTACATAAAAAAATTACACATAACAGCAAAATAAAAACAAGTAAAATTGAAAAAACCAAAAAATACATATTACAAAAATAAAACACATCAATAGCCTTCTTAATTAAATTAAATTAAAAATCCATGCAAACAATAGGAGATGGATTTCAAAAAATCAAATCAACACATTGCACATTCCATTCCACTGCATTTTTATAAGACTGAATAATATCTATCAGTTTAATTTCCAATCTATTTTTATTTAAAATCTTCTCAACTTTATCCAACTCTCCATCTTGATATAAATTAGCTAAATTTAACACCAACCCTAATTCACCCTTGAATTGTAATATAGCATCTTTTATAACATTCGATATTGGCAATTGATTTATTATATCTTTAATATCCCTAGAAAAATAAACATTACTAAGAGATAACATTCCACATAAAAATGCAGATGTTTTATCCTTTACACTTATTAATCCCATCATCTCTTCACAAAACTTAGCCTTATTTAAAACTTGTGCATATACATCATAATTCAATTTATTATTCAAATTAGATGAACATAAGATCAGAATAAATTTCTTTAGATCATTTAACCCTAGATATACCAGCGCATGCTTTATAGAGCTAATCGGAGAAGATGTTTTTCCTAAAATGTTTACATATCGCAAAAGTCCTAAGGCTAGCTGAGGATTTCTATTAAAAAAACCTTCAATTCTATATAAATCGGAATCATTTTTAATTACTTCTAATAAAATCTCAAAAACCTCAGTGTTGGCATATTCAATTTTATTAGATTTTATTACTTTGGGTTTTTCGAAAAAAAAACCTTGAAATAACTCAAAACCAAATTTTAAGTACAAATCAAATTCTAATTCTGTTTCAACTTTCTCTGCAAGCAAGACACAATCATCAGACTTTAGATTAAGTAAAACGTTTAAGTGTTCATTTTTAAAATCTCTGATATCAACTTTAATGTAGTCAAATAACCAAATATAGTCGAACCAAATATTCATTACTGATTCATCCACATCATCTAATGCAAATGAATACCCAGATTTTTTTAATGTGATTAATGATGATATCAATTCTGCATCTGGCTTAGAATCTTCTAAAACTTCTATTATAAATTTTTCTTTAGGGAGTACTTCAACATATCCATTAATAATTAACTCAGAGGGGAAATTAATAAATACCGTTTTATCTTTTTCCACCCACCTACTGATATCTCCATCAATAAATTGCTCAAGGATCAAACGCTTTGTTGCACTACAACTAGAAACGTTGGGAAACGTATTATCTTCACTATTTCTAAACAACAGTTCATAACCATAGACCCTATGGTTGACATCCATTATAGGCTGTCTTGCAAAAAAACTATGCATTATAACCTCATTCATCAAATGATTATACTTTGAACCTATTTAGTAAAATATATTGCTCATTTACATTTTCTATCTGAATAAGCATTTCATTATTTGATTTGTTAGCTGCATCTGATAAATTTATTGACTGATCTTTTATTTTAACTGTATTTCTGTTAATTTCTCCCGCTACTACACTCTGTTCATTTGCTGCAGATGCAATTTGGATATTCATATCAGATATTTGGCTAATTAATGAGCTAATCATACTTAAATTACTATTAACTTGATTCGCCATATCAACAACATTATTTGTTTTTTCTCTACTTTCTTGCATTGCATAGGATACAGAATTTGTACCTTGTTGTAGTTGCTCAATCATGCTACTAATCTGCGTAATTGAATCTTGCGTTTTTTTAGCTAGAGTCCTTACTTCATCAGCAACAACTGCAAATCCTCTACCCGACTCTCCTGCTCTAGCAGCTTCTATAGCTGCATTTAGCGCTAATAAATTTGTTTGATCAGCTATACTATTAATGAGCTCTAATACTTTTTCGATATTATTAGTTGCAGCTTCTAAAGCTTTAACATGGTTAACAGTATCACCAATTTTTTCAGATAACTCTTCAATAACTTTTGTTGTTTCATTAACGACGTTACTACTATCTTGCGTAGCTTGATCTGCTTCCATCGTAGCATCTGCTGCAACTTGTGCATTATTTGAAACCTCTATCGCTGCTGCTGCCATCTCATTCATCGCTGTAGCAAGTTGTTCTAATTCGCCGAGTTGTTCATTGGCAACCTGAAATGCGATCTGCGAGCTACTTGATGTCTGTTGAGTCCCAGACATAACAATTGTTGAAATTTCTTTTAACTTACTTATCTGTCCACTAAGATTTTCAGTAAAATGATTGAAGTTATTAGCTAGGCTCGAAAATTCCACCTCTACGTTTGTATCTAGTTTTCTAGTTAAATCACCATCACCAAACGCGATGTCTTTAATTGCTGCATC
The DNA here is from genome assembly GCF_035615595.1 of Vibrio sp. R-1. Classification (NCBI taxonomy): domain Bacteria; kingdom Pseudomonadati; phylum Pseudomonadota; class Gammaproteobacteria; order Vibrionales; family Vibrionaceae; genus Vibrio; species Vibrio sp. R-1. The sequence continues at coordinate 19,349 of NZ_WPDC01000017.1, forward strand.
CAAATTTCTTAGTGGTTTCATTAATCTCTTCGAGAAGAAGCTTAAGCTTATTACCCCTATAATTAAACCAAAACATGCATAAATAAACAATTCTGTTTTCAGAGTTGATATACTTTTCATTACATTATTTTCATCAATAACTGAAACTAAAAACCAGTCCTGACCTGAGATCTGATTTACATACACCCATTCTGTTTTCTCATCATTATAATCAATATACTTACTCTCTTTACTAATATCTAATCCAGGGTGAATTCCTTTAACATTCCTTCCTATAAAATCCATATCTGGATGTATAATTATATCTCCATTTTTATTTATTAAAAACATATATCCAGAATCAAATAGTGATACAGACTTTATATATTCAGATATTTTTAAAACATTTAAATCAAAATACATAGCCCCCCAGAAAACATTATTAACATCATCATACAAGGGGATACCTATCGAAATTAACATATTCTTACCTGAATAATCCAAATATGGTTCTGTTAAATATGCAGTCCCTTTAGCTCTAGCATTCTTATACCAATCTCTAGATCTTGGATCATATTTTTCATCAGGTATCCATTCTGGATCATTTTCAATAATTTCACCATTTGATTCAATACCCATTCCAACTGATATAAATGATGATCTAATTTCATTTTTATTTATCAATTCTTTAATTCTTTCAAGATCTTTAGTATCGTTTTCTACAATTTCAACAATCATCTTTGCCGTGTTTATATCATTATTTATTTTATCAGAAATAAACTTTTCTGCTCCGATGGATATTTCATTCAGACCATTATCGATTGAAAACTCCAATTCTTTCTTTGCTGTATAATATGCTTCAAAAGCAATAAATATCACAGTTAACATTAATATAATTGATGAAATTATTATAACTTTACTTAAAAAACCAAATCGCATATATTCCCTCTTATTTCTCTTCTTTAATTTCCAGTCTCAGTCTTGATGTTTCGATACCATATCTTTCAAAAAAATACTCGTTAAATAGTTTTGTTGACTGATAACCAACAAGCATAGATACATATTCTGTGTTTATATTTTTAGTCTCTAGAAGCTCTCGTGCCATGTCCATTCTTGATTCTCGAACTAACTGTTTGAATGTAGAATCTGATTTTCTCAACCTCCTAATTATTGTGGATCTGCTTAAACCAAATAAATCGGATACATTTTTAATTGTTTGTTGTTCTGGTTTTATATTAACCAAATAATCATATACAATATCATCGAAACCATTTTTTATACTTTCCATGGGCTCATGATCAAACATAAAATGTAAAAGACCTAATTCAGACAAAAAATCATAAAATGCATTTAGTATAAATACCTGACCATCAGATTCAGAACTAAGGTTATTAATACAATTCAAAGCATTTACTGTACTGCTAAACTTAATATTGTTATCTAAAATAAAGAAAGGCTTATAAATCTTTTTTTTACTTTCATTAAATGATTTAGATACCAAACCAATTTTAGGAGGGTGAATCAATGATATTAATGCGAGTTGACATTCACAATCTAGAACTTTTATTCTAATTCTTCTATTTTTTTTAATGAAAACATACATGCCTTTATTTAAATTTTCAGCACAGTTTCTATATGTAACTTCGCAATTGCCATCATTAACACATATGATTGATGCTTCAGATAATGATAGATATTTACTTTCATTTTTACCGTATGTAAACTTAACCGCACTGTACATAGGCATCCCCAATAAAAAACTAACTGATTGTTATTTTACATCATCTAATATTAAGCAACCATACGCCAAAGTGTCATCATATATTTTTTTCTATCACCTCTGACACTTTCGCTTGTGATCAACCACTAATTTTAATAATTCAATTATAATCGCCACTACTAAACGCCTATCCCGCCACCCAAAAATTAAACTTTAGTTTACCACCCACAAAAAAACTTTAATTATAAAGTTTTATTTGTAACATTATGGATGACTTATGAGAAATACGTGTTTATCAGATTTATTAAATCAAGAAATAAATATTTTTCACTTTGGTTATAACAAAAACGCATAAAATCATTTGGTTATTTAAATTTAATTTTTACATTATAATTAAAACTTAATTATAAAAGGGCTTTCTTGCGTAATTCGAGGGAACTAAATCAGAAGGTTACGATGCTCTTGTTGCGTAATAGTGAATTCACAAAGAATCGGAGCCAAAATTCAGAACAAAATTCTTCGGTGATTCCTGCTATCTACCAAGTGATAAGGCATTAATGGGCATGTTCCCGCTTGAGGAATCCCAGATGAAGTAGATTATTCTTTTACGCAACAAAGCCGGTTACGATCTGATCGGCTAAGTAAGTTAATTCCCCCTAGTCTCATGCCGAAACCTCGCTACAAAACAACGAACTGGAAACAGTACAACAAAACCTTAATCAACCGTGGTTCACTCACTTTCTGGATTGATGAAGAAGCCATTCGCCAATGGAAGCAGAGCAAACAAGATAAACGAGGTAGACCTCGTCAGTTCAGCGACTTAGCCATTATCACTGCGCTTATGGTGAAACGAGTTTTCTCAATGCCGTTGAGAGCATTGCAAGGGTTTATCGATTCTGTTTTTTCATTGGCTAACGTCCCTATAGTCTGCCCACATTACAGTTGTATCAGTCGAAGAGCTAAGCAAGTCGAGGTTTCATTTAAACCAAAGACTAGAGGTGCAGTACAGCATCTAGCCATTGATGCAACAGGTCTCAACGCTTATGGCGAAGGTGAATGGAAGGTCAAGATGCATGGTACTGACGGGAAGCATAAAGTCTGGAGAAAGTTGCATTTAGTGGTAGACACCAGCACTCACGAAATCGTTGCGGCAGAACTGAGTTTATCTAATGCTACCGATGCAGAAGTCCTTCCTAATTTGCTCAAGCAAACACTCCGAAGAATAATCGAGATATCTGGTGATGGATGACACAAGGGGTTGCCACGATGCCATACGGTTCAAGCGAGCTATTCCACTCATCCCTCCAAGAGAAGGGGGTAGCCTTCTGGGAGAATGGTCGCCCTAGGAATTTAGCGGTAGGTTGCCAGAAGCTCTACGGCTCCAACAATAAATGGAAAAAGCGGTACGGCTATTATAAACGCTCACTATCAGACAGAGACAGCAATGTATCGAGTGAAGCAGTTGTTAGGTGGGCGGTTAAGTCTGAGAAACTACAATGCTCAGGTTGGTGAAACTTACGCCATGATTAAAGCGCTGAACAAGCTTACAGGGCTTGGTATGCCTGAAACACAGTGTGTTGTATAAGAATTAATCAATTACAGGCAGTTTGGTTCTCTGACCGAATTACGCAACAAAGCCTCTAATAATTTGAAAAATCACTATCAATCAAAAAATCACTTTATACGCTAGAGTTTTTAAGATGTATTAATTGAAATGATCTTTAGGACAATTAATTTTCATAAATAGAACCACTATAAGAATTAATTTGATAATAATCTGATACATAACTTATTTATCCCAAACACTATGCCTTAAAAGCATCATTCGGAGCTGTATATAATTCATGATGATTGAGTAGACTGTAACTACCATTGGTTGGCTGAGCAGCACCATACACCCCTGAATCCTCATAAATTTTTTGAGATTGCTGGCTTTGGCGTAATCGTTCTAACTGTTGCTGCTTCTTCAATTCGGCTTCGTGATTCGCTTTTATTGTCAGAACTCGCTGATAGTTATGCTCCAACGCTTCGGGTGTCAGTTCTGCGAGATTCATGGATTGACTGAGCTCAGTGATGAATTGGCGCTTTTGTGGGTCTTCGCCTGCCCATTTCTGCGCGGCATTTCCGACTTCACGATTGGATTGATTGTCACCTAATCGTCCATACACTTGATTAATCATCGATTTTCTTTCATCAAAGCGAGCATTAACCACGGAAATTTGCTCTGGTGTGGGATCCAACAAATCATTCAGCGCTGCAGTACGGTCTTTTTCAAGCTCTGTCACCGCCTCTCGCCACTGCTTATCCATTTCGGTGCGTGATTTTGTCTCTGCCACATTGAAAAGGTTGGCATAGTGCTCGTTGGTAAAAAACTGCTTAGCCATATGGATTTGGCCCGTCACGTCTTTCATTAACGCATCGAGCGGGATCACTTTTACAGCTTCTTGGCTACCTGCCAAACGGCTTTCGGTTACTGGCGCGGTTTTGGTCGTGCCATCCTCATAAGTGACTTTCAAACCGACCACCAAGCCCGGCTGATCGCCTTCGCGATTTGGGTCAATATCGGCAACAAAATCATGACGCAGATACTCTTTATCCTTAATCACCTTACCCGATTCAGGATCTTTATCGCCAATCCCTTGCTTAACATTACGCTCAAGCAACACGCCCATCGATTTGGTGAATTGTGAGTCTTGGTAAGAAATAGAGCCATCAAGCACTTTAGGCATAGTCGATTCGACATCAAAGGCCGCCTGTACCACACGAGGTGTATACCGGCGCGGGTCGTAAGCACTGCCCTTAATGTGTTCCTGCTCAAACAAGGGATCAAGTTCTCCGGTTTCCATGTAACGTTTGAGGCCAGATTGAATTAGCGGCAAATTCTCCTGCATGTAAGCCATTTTCTTTTGCTGATTGAGCTGGTATTGGCTCAATACTTTTGCACTTTTCTGCGCATCAACCTGTACATCAAGTAGTCGATCACGCTGGATGCGATCCTCATTTTCTCGTTTAAGGCTATCTTGATAACGTTTATCGGCTTTTTCCGTTTCAGCCTGACGAAAAGCCTTCTCGTCTTGATAACGTTGCTCGTTCTTGGCTTCAATCTGAGAGAGTCTAGACCGCTCATCTTGATAGCGAGCCTCGTTACGCTCATCCAATTTCGCTTGGCGTTCATTATCCGCTTTACGCTGGTAGTAACCTTCTGCGACCTGAAATCCGCGGATTGCACCATCAATAGCGCTGCGTGTATCTAACTGCATTAGAAAAGCTCCCCTAAAATCAAACCGGCTGCCGCACCCATCGCCGCGCCCATGGGTCCACCCACACTACCCGCTTGCATGCCCGCCATCATGCCCATGCCAGCACCCGTGGTGACACTGGATAAACGCTTGGTACGCTGCGCGTCTTTGAGGCTTTGATTGGTTTGATTACGCTGCTCTTCACGCTGCGCCGATTCTTGCATCCCTGCCAATGCACGTTTGCGGGTATCTGCACCTAAATTCAATAAACTGTATGCCATGATTACCCCACTTTAAGCTGTGATAATTTCCCCTTTGCGCCACCACTGAGCACGCTCATCGCACGCTCTTGCTCGTTCTCACGCAAACTGTTCTTGGCCGTCACCTGCGCTAGAGAGAGCTTGGCGTCATCGTTAAGGTTAGTATCTGCCCCAACCCCAAAACGTGCCATTTGGTTAACATTCGCAAGCCGCGCACTCTGTTGCGCGCTCGAAAAATTGGCTCCCACGCGGCCAAATTGCTGTGTCAGTAACTCGCCATTTTGTGTTTGCTCTAAAAGCTGTTTTTGCTGAGGATAAAATCGCTCTAACCAGTCTTGATACATAGCATGAGTGATATTCGCGTAGTTATTGGCCGCCGAACCTGAAACATTAATGCTCATCACTTACCCTCTGTTGAGTACATAGTTCTGATCCATGCCCGCTTGACCTTTCAGTGTCTTGGTATCGACATTGACAAAGCTCGTATCTGGCTTGGCACGGTTCATGTACATACTGGTTCCAATCCCAGCCAACGTCCCTACAGCCTGAGCATTCGCACTACGTCGGTTAAACGCTGTGGCGGCATCGCTTGTGGCTTTTTTCAAAGAGAGCCGCGCGGTCTCTTCCATACCAGCCAAGCCTTCGGCTTTCTGACCAGCACCGAGAGCGACGATATCTTGCTTACCCACCACATACTTGTCCTGCTCATTGACTTGAGCGCGGTTTACGGTATCGCCCTGAGCGAGAGTTTGGTCTGTCGCCAAACGGCTTAACGTTGCTTTAAATGTTCCGGAGCTCGGATCAACACCGGAGGCAACAAGATTCTCAGTGGCCGTCTTTCGCGCTTGGCCGTACTCGCTTTGATAATTTAAATCTGCCGCCTGTTTCACGTCGGCCATATTGGCCTCTGAGTTAAGGTTGTTCACTCGCCGTATGAAGATATCTTCAAACGCTTTGAGCTCTGTGTTGTATAAGTTCCACTCTTTCACCGCAACTTGGGAAGCGGCGATTTCCGCCGCGGTTTCCTGAACGCGGCCATCTTTTTTCCCACCCATTAGATCTCCTTGCACCAAGTCTCAACATCACCGGTTTCGATACAACAAAACCCACCGTCAATAAGGCTTACTTGCAAAGCTTTCACGGCAGTATTCAGCAGTAACCTCTTGGCCTTTACCCGCTTAGCTAACTGCTCTACGGTCGGTAAATGGCGCTTAAACGCACCTTTTCTATTGCTCCAAGCAAACAGTACCCATACCTGCATTTCACCATTGTCCAAACTGGGCTCAAGGACGAAGAATCCCTCCTCCACCAAAAACAGCGAAGCCCTACCATTGAGTAGGGCTTCATCCACTTGTTTGGCGAACCAGTGCTGGTTGCGCTTCTCGGTCTGTTCCATCAACGGCAATACTCGAGAACGCCACGATTCGTATGACAGTTTATAAAGACTCATCGACAAACCATGTTGGTCTCAATGGGCGAGACTCTTCACGTAAATCGTAACGTCGCACCGCTTCGCGATAGGCCAACATTTCAGCAAGTTTTGGCGATGTCACTAACCGCTCTCCTTGATAGGTCGCCGTTGGCAACTCCATAAAATCGGTAGCCGCAAGTTCAGCGCGCGCCCAAGCCCTTTCATTGATCTCATGACCGTCAAGCCACGTTTGCCGCAGTGCCAATCGCTCATAATAAAGTTCATCGGAGATGTTTCCGGCATCATAAGCCGCCTTGAACGTGTGCCAGTCGGTCACTTCGCCTTGGAAGTAAAAGCGATATGGCTCTTTTTCAGTTGTCACCATCATGCCATCACCTTGGGTCAATACTATTATTGATAGAGGCCGACATGTTGACGATCACCGCACCATCGTGCAGCGATGTTAAACGCAGCCGAAAGCGTAAAGATTGAGAAGCAGAGTAAGTCCAGCCCGAACCCAACAGCGAACGACGACTCGCAATGTGCGCCTCTTCGACAGCATAACCGCTGCTTCCTCCTCGGTAATAAGTCAGCGCAAAACTCACCCCAGCCACATTTACGGTTGTACCTACCGCATTGGCGGTATCGGTTCCGACAATCCTTGCCTCGGCAACGACTCCACCACTGAGATTAATGGCCTGTACAAAGATTTGTAAAAAACCAGAGCCCCCCACTCTTGGCCGCCTCACCGTAAAGTTAAATACTCCATCTGGAATAGTGCGGTAACGTGCTCGGTTCATGGTGTTAATGGACACATCCCCTGCTGGAAAAAAATCCACCGGAGCGGTCGCGCCATCACTGTAGTAGCTGGTTTCCGGCAAGGTCACACGAACCGATTCAGAGGTGACCACTAACCCGCCCCCTAACGCAGAAGGGTAAGAGAGGCTGGTCGTCGCGTTATCCCCAAATGTGGTATAGAGCACTACCGATTGATAAAAGGTGCTGGCGATAATTGTCGCCCCTTTGATCACACCACCATTAATGGTGGTTCCTTCGATGTTGCCACGAAAATAACCATTATTGGCCTGTAAATTGTTGGTTTGTAAGAGGCCGTTTGAGTGAATAAAGGTGTGATAGCCGTTATAAGGACCACCCGCACCGAATCCTGCGTCACCACCTCGCAATTGACCGGTATGAATAACAGGCGAAGCGATTTCGATTCCCACCTTCACTTCATCGGCCACAATGGTTTGTGCTTGCAGGATCTGAATAGTCGCTTTTTCAATGATCGCTTTGGGGATCACGACTGCGCCATTATCAATCGCGAATGTCGGCACTAAGGCTCCGGGCCGATTGGGATCGTAGACAAAGAATTGACTGGCACTGACTGCAACTTGGCTGGTGCCATCGCTCTTAGCAATCAAACCAATCCCAGCGCTAATCTCGCCCGCTTGCGCTTTCGCTCCCCACATTGCCTTAAATGCCACGCTCCCATCTTGATTGATGGTCGCTATCGCTTGGGCATTGGTTTGCGCGGCGGCCTTGGCGTTACCTGCGGTGGTCTCAACCGTATTCACTCGCTCGGCTAATGCTTGATCTGCATTTGCAAACACCGTTGAGACATCAAGAAGTTTCGCTTCATTCAACGCGGCTTGCGCCTCATCTCTTGCCACTGAAGATGCATGAAGCTGAGTCACTTGAGCCGCGAAGGTTTCTGTCGCACTTTTCAATTGGCGCTGGATTTGCGCGATCAGCTCTCCAGAAGCCGCCAGCTCACTATCCAGTTGTTCCAGCAAAGTCTGTGGCGCTTTAGCGCTTATCTCTTGTTGCAAGAGTTGAATAAGCTCGGATTGTTTTAGCTGCTCGGCCAGCTCATCAATCACTTGACCAATGTTTTGCGAGGTTTCACCCAGTATCCCGTTTACACCATGGTAAGGTCCCGCAAAATTCTTCGTATTGATGAAGCGAACCCAGTAATAGAATCGGCTCCCTGCATTGACCACATCAGAAAACACATTAGCCGGCGTTGTCGCCACGACTACCGCTTGAGAAAAGTCATTGTGATTTGCCCGCCATACTTCAGCGTATGCAAATCCTCTAAATTGTGGCGTATCCCATTGTACTAAGATGGCAGTAAACCCACCAAAGGCTTGCACGTGGTGGGGTGCATGCGGGACTTGAACCAAACTCGATGAAGATTCGCTATTTTGACTCACATTCGATTGCGCGTTTTTCGCATTGAGCGTAACTACCTCTTTTTCGGTCACCGCTCGGTAACGACCATCGCCACGTTGCCCAGTTAAAATTTCGACGTTTTCGTACAACGCCTCCAGTGAACGTCCTGCCCGAAAAGGCGATCGCTTTGCCATCAGTACAACTCCGAGAGGCTATCTGCCATGACAATCCGCTCGACCTGACTGGTCCCTTCTACCTTGATTTGCCATCGGCTGCCGCGTACTGCTGGCAACCGAAATGGCGCGTGAGTGAGCTCGCCCTGTTCCAGCCTGAAAATCACCTCACCATCGACGATGACCGTTACCCTTAAACGTTCAGGCGCTTTCGCTTCAAGGCGAGCGCAAGTCAAAAAGGCGTGCTGAGGAATAAGGAAAGCTTTGGTTTGCCATGTCATGGTGACCGGTTGATGGCCTCGTTGCCAAGCGTTAAGCGTATTGCCCTTAGCAATGAATAACGTATCGTCATGCAAGTAGTGAAATGCACTATCCCAAGTATTCGATAAACGTGTCAGGCTGTGCGTACTTGGGTCAAAAATAAACGCTCCGCCTTGGTATTGAGCGATATATTGACCTTCAGCAACCCACGCTTTGATCGTCGTTGGCATGAAATTCTGCCAACTCTCTCTATCCATAATGCCTTCGGTGATGACAGTCGCACTCGTTCCCGAAATCGCGACTAGGCCATCCGACGAGGCATACATCGCCATCCCGTTTATAACGACCAAGGAGGGGGCACTCACACACGCTTGCTCAACATTAAGGCGCATGCTGGTAACCATACTCGGTGTGACACCAGAAAAGAGGTATGGTTTGCCTTTAGTGACTACAACCAGTGACGTTTCAATCGGAGCGATGGCCACAATATCGTCATCCGTAACACCACGATGACTCTTACTCCACGCATAGGGCAAATAGGCTTCAGAGAACATCACCTCGTTACCCGCAAAGCCGGCGCAAATGCCATTCGCCATTGTGCACAGTCCCTGCATATTGGCATCGGGCATATCGTAGTCCCATGTTTCAAGCGGTGGTCCATTGACATTGCGTGCCGAATCTAAGTACTCGGTTTGGCTGATGGGAAGCTCAGCGACCAGTAAATAATCCCCAACTCCGCTTGCAGATACCGAACGATACAAGCGAGTGTGAGTGATATTGTGTGTGTTGACAGACATTGGCGCGAGTTGCACCGTCACCGTCGAGCCGGGTTTCTCAATCAGTACAGGGACACTCGGCAAACCCGGTGCCCCTTCTTCCCCAAAGCGTGTCACGTAGGTTTGAATATAGAGTCTGTCTTCATCATCGTAGGCGGGTAACTCGCCCTCAGGGGGATTGTCGCCGGTCGTCGCATCGACCTTAATCACAACGGGCTTACCCATAGGTCTTGGCACACCTAAGTCATACCACGCGGCTGGCATTTGACCTTGTGTAACCGCAATATCTTGTGCGGTCACCTTGGGTTTACCTTGCCCTGTCCAATAGACTCGTTGATAAGCATCTTGCGCCATCGGATTAGCAATCACACTCACGCGTTGAGTGAAGGTAAACCAATGTGAGTGTGCATAATAAAACAGCGTGACCGGTGACAGAGTCGCCAAGGTGCCATGCTCTTGATCTGAGCGCATCGGCGCAACCACGCCACGCTCATAAGTGCAGTCAAACGCCAGAGAAGCCGCTTCGTTTGGCAATAGATGAGACTCAAGGCGAGGTATTTCACCTTTCATTGTCGAGATCTCAATACGCATACGCTCCCCTTAAAAAAACAAACCCTACGGCCACAGACCGCATCGGAAAATGACTCAATCTCTCTTTCTGCATTAACTGCCGCCGGTCCAGTTCGCGAGCTCATTCAGACTCACCTTGTATTCCACCGAATAACGAAACCATGGCGAAACGCCTTGACCCGCTAAATTCATAAATCTGACGACCAACCCATTACTGATCGGCTGCACAAAATAAGGTAAGCAAGGCTCTTCAGGGATGATCTGCGGCGCGAATGGCTCAGCCAGTAAAGTCGACCCAGAAAAGGGAAAGTAAAGGTTAAAATCATTGGAGGTTTGGTTTTGGTGCCGGCCATGGCTTCTCACCACGCCATCGCTGTACACCTCAACGACTCGCCAAGCACCACTGACGCCTGCGATGTTTTCCGCAAAGACTCTTTTCAGTAATCGGCGGCTCGACTCTTTACCCACCCAGAGGTACTCAAATTCAATCACCGAAAAACTGAGGCCACTGGCCGTTTCCGCCCTGAGTTTGCGCCCCTCTCCAAACACATAACTTGGGTAACATTGTAAAACGCCCTGCCAACCTATCCCCGATCCAGCACTGACATACACTGGTCTTGGCAGCGTACCTTCTGCCCCCAAGGCAGGTAGATAAAGCTTATTCCCTCCCATTTTCAGGGTGCATCCCGAAGTGCTGGGCTGGGCAAATGAGGCGCAAACAGGTCGCCAATACTGGGAAACATCTAGCTCGTTTTCGGTCAATTCCAAGGCAAACGCGAAGAACGCCATATCAAAGAAGGCAAAACTGTTGCCCTCATTCGAGCTGCATTCCAAGCGATTACGATGAACTTTGAGTAATCGCCCCAAAGCAGCACGAGCGATACTGTGGGACCCTAGACGAACTTTGCCGCGGTTATTGGAGAGATCGATGGACCAAGCTCCACCGCTTCTCAATTCGGCCACCAACACGCGATTCACCTCATCCCACTGGTTATTCGCTATCTCTAGCGACCACTCATCCACCACGCTGTGACTCACACTGACCAATCCATCACCAAGAAAGTTATTCAGTTGGCATCCATCCACGCGAATATTGGGATGCATTGAGGCCGTGACCGAAGGATTGGTGTGTGCACGCAGCAATCGAGCTTGAGGATTTAACGACGTGAGCTTCGCACCTAAAATGGCTACTGAGCCGTAGTTAACCACTCTTTCCCCACTGGGAGAGTCGAGGGTTTCCAGATAACAGGCGTTCCCAGAGGGGCAGCTCAATACAAAGCTGCCCCCGCGAATTTGGATATTGCCGTAAGGAATAGGTTGTCCCGTCACAAAGGTGGAAGCGTTTGGGTAAGCGGCAATCAGCATTTCTGCTGTCCCAGAGCAATTGACTATCTCTACATTGCCCCCACCCTGTACCTCGACAATTTTTGACACATCATCAAATAAGCAGCCGATGAGCAGACTGGGTTTGCCTTTGACTAAATTTCTTTGTGTGAACTTCACCGAGCCAATGCGCCGCAGCACACTGCCACTGAAAATCACACTCTGCGCACCCGTGTTATTGGTGGTTACCTGCGTACAATCTTCAAAGACGCAACCAATCAACTGAACCCCGTCGGTTCGCGACTCTAAAGCGCCCTCCACCGTATGGCTAGAGAGAGACGCGGCCAGTCGAATTGCGGCATCCCCCACTTTTTTAAACTGACAGCCGATAAACGCCGTATTGGTGGCCCGACGAATATATACCCCTTGCTTACCCCACTGCGGATTGCTGTCCTCTCGCTCACCTGTCAAGGAAAGACCAATAAAAGTGACTCCGTCGACTTGGGTATCTGCGCGACCAACCCAAAATGGGTATTCGGTCGCGCCAAGCGTTCGAGTCAGGGCTCCACCAATCACTTTGACCTGATTTTTGTCGATGATGAGTGCAGAACTCGGCGCAACCATCGGCCTATCCAGATAAATGATTGAGCCGTGGGTCACCTGCTTATTGAGCCTATCGAGTCCTCGATAGACAGAGACGGGATCATTGGGATCTGTCACAAACTGGCTGGCATACAGCGTTTGCGTACCGATTTGCACAAAGCAACCTTGACCTACACCCGACCAACTTAAAAATGTGTTTACCGTCTGCTCTTCGCCATCCCAAGCTTTTAGTGCATCCAGTGCTATGACCTCTGCGCCATTATGATCCGAGAAATCTCGCTCACTATCGAACACAAAGAAGCCGCCACCGGCATAACTCCCCGCATAAAACCCCGCGACAGAAAACTGTTTCCCGTCAGTCAGCTCATAGGTCGGCAGCGCTTTTAAGTGCGAAACATGAATCACCGCAATCTGCGACGCCGCTTCAGAGCGGTCGGCATGCAGCGCAGAGCGTGAAGCTTGTTCGGTGGCAATGTGCGCCGATAGCGCCGCTTCTCTTGCTTTCGCCGTCGTGATGAGAGCATTCTCAGCCACTTGCAGCGCTTTCGCGTTGACGTTACTACTGAGCACATGGGCACTCGAATCCACACCAAAGAGCGCTTGAGTGTATAGATCCACCAGCTCTGCGGTGGATTTCTCGAGCGCATCAATCGTTTTCACCAGTGCTTCCATCGACGGCGAACTCATTAACGTGCCCCTTCACTGCTCAGGATCATCTGCGCCTTAGCATTATCGGTGGCCGTCTTATCGCCCAACGCGGTGGCAAAGGCTTGTAAATGCAACTGAGCTTTTTGGCCTTCCGCGGGATTTTGCGAATCTTTGTTATAGGCTCGGTACATCACAAAATCCGACACTACCCCTAAATAGATCTCAGGCAGTGGAAAGGCATCGCTTTCGCTCGCCACTTGTAACGTGCGTGAGTAAACCAGCTCTACATTGACTGGTGCTTGAGGCGACGGGTATAAAAACAGGGTGGTTTCATCAAGCTCATTACGCGTCCAACAAACAGGTACCCCTGCGGTTTTACGCCACTCTGGATAGAGTTGATTGAGTTTATGAATATTCACAAACTGCGCTGCCTGTTGATTGATGTGGTTGACCGCCAAAATTTGATAGGCATCCGCCGGTAGACTGACCTGATAAGAACTTGATTCGATCATCGCCGTTGTTCGAGATAAATCAGGCCGGCGAATCACCATGGCTGAAATGGCATCATTCACAAAGTCCATCAACTCAGGGCGCGACCAGCGCACATGTCGAACATCGATGAGATCGCGCGCAACGCGATCAATAAGCCCTTTAATGGTGACGCTCATCAGAAGAACTCCCGTTGACGTACCGGATTGGTAAAGACCTGTTGTTGACCCGTTTCTAAGCCAAAACGCTTAGCGCAGCGGATCGCCTCAACAAACCACGTTCGATACTCACGACCCAGCGATGGATTGTGCCAATCACTATCGGGTTGCAACATCAGACAATGGGCTGCGCCATAACAGATCGCTTGGCCATACTCATCCCAAAGCACTTTGGGTAAGGTCTGTGAGTCACGTTGCGGCTCTATCGCACAGTGGATGAAAAGATCTTTCCCCTCCCTTAGAAAGCGCAGCTCATCACGACTGGTTTGCAGATAATCAATACCTTTGATTAATGCCAAGCCTTTATCATCCACCACCGCCATCAACTCAGCGGTGGTGTACCGACCAACACTCGGTGAATTCAACTCAGAGCTACCCACAATCGCGACCACTTGGTGCGCACTAACCCTGTCGATTGTTCTCGTGTAACGCACAAGACCACTTTCTCGGCAAAACTCTTGCCCAGCTTGCAGCAAAGCACTGTGCAGTAATGGCGCAAGTGCGACATTGACCAATTGCCGAAGGGTAGGCACAAACTGTTCGATAGCGACGGTTTCCATAATCACTCCGCGAGGTTTGTCGGTTCACTCTCTTCACTCATGCGACGCAGATAATCGCGCACTCGTACTCGAAACTCTGTCACCTCTTCCTGCGCGCCTTTGGGTGCTATATCGAGTTCATTAGCAGCGATCAGCGTCTTTAACTTGGCTGAGTTGAGCTTATCGAGATCCAACTCCTCACCATTTAGCATGACAACCATGGACGCCGCTTTTTCTTCCGCCTCCTGCATTGCTTCTTGCGCTGCCCGTTGATGAGCCATCGCTTGGGCCTTTTCATCCAGAAGCTTCAGATGACCCTCTAACTCCTCTTCCGTTATCCATACGCTCGGAAAATCCAGTAGCTGATAAGCCAAATCTTGTTCAACCAACACCGGCTTATGGCGCGGAAACACCAGCCTAGAGCCAGCGACCGTGTCTTTTTTCTTTGGCTTAGGCCCGATATAGACCACAGCAATTTTATGCGTCATCACTCTCTCCCAAAAATCAAAGGAGGCTCTTGGCCTCCCTCTCTACAGTGGCTGGGCTTAATACCCAACGTTGACGTACTCCGGCAAGATGAGAAGCTCACCTGTGGCGACACCACCTTTAATGGTGACATTCAGGATGCCCTTTTCTTTGAGGTACACGGGCTTGATAGGGATCTGCTTCGCGACTTTATTGGCGACCGCTTCCCCAAGCGCTAGGGCGATATCGTTGACTTTGATATCGACGCTGACCGAGGCTCCAAGCCCATTGGTCACCAGACGTACCCCCGTCAGCTTTAAGCCAATCGGCAGCTCCAAGACGGCAAATATCGTGTCGATAGGCGTGTTTTTGGCGCTGAGTTTTCCTTCTTCAAGCGATAAATTGCCATGCGCCCCAACGTAGACGCGGTTGTTAAAGGTTTCACTTTGTCGATGAGTCATTCACATTTACTCCACTACAGGTTCACAGCCGTATCGAGCGCAATCACCCCGTGATCGTTCACGCGCCCCGTTTTGTCTTTAAAGCGAATTTTCTTGGAGCCATTCATCCAATACACCGTGACTTCGGTACGGTTACCCGCATCCACATCTTCCTCGTGATAACGGAAGGATTGGCCACCTTGCGTTTTTCCCCATGCGTATGCCAACGCCTGCCCGCCGAGTAACATGGCGCGATCTATGGTGGTGGCCGCATTGACTTGACGCACACTGGCTGCTTTATCGTTATTGGAAATCGAGACAACAGAACCAGGATTAAAACGGATCGGCATGCCTTTGTATTTGCGTACCAAGATATTGCCCCGCATCAGACAGTCGCCACGAAACACCGGATGATTAAAGTTACGCGATCGGGAAATCGCATTCGCAGTGAGGTTTTGCCAATCTTTACCTGAGGTTGAGGTATAGAAGTCACTCCATTGACGTGGGGTAACACTCAGTAAATAGAAGGGCTCATCGCCCGCCATCTTGTCGTCATTAAAACGGATTGGCTGCAGTGGATGAGGCATCTCTTCAAGGTAGAGACCGATATTATCCAATGTTTCAATCGAGAAAATATCCGCCGCATCGAGCCCTTCAAAGGAGGTCGCATCGCCCCCAAAGAAGTGGCGATCATACGTTGGCGGCAAGACATCATTGACCATGATCTCGGCAAACTCAGTATCACTTTCTAAAGGCACAATGATGTCATCGGTCGCATAATCCCCCCGCGCTCCGGCAAGGTGCACTGTCGTAACCTGATCTTGCAGCGTATTCACGTAATCCGGCAGTAAAGCTCGAGTGAGTTTACGCAGTGGATGGCGAGTCTTTTGCTGCGTCATCTTACCGCCAGAATCCACTTGATGGCGGCCTTGGTTGATTTTCAGTGAGAAGTCCGCGAACTCTAAACTTTCACCCCGTCCGGCAATTCGGCGATCGCCCATGGTCGGCTTTTTCGTCAAACCATGCACAATCTGCATTTCTACCTCATCCCCTGCCGATTTACTTAAGTCGGCGCAGCGGACAATCGGAGCATGAGGTGAGGTTTGCTCATTGCCTTTTTTATTACTGGTTACACTCTGCGGCGCATCTTCGGTCAACATATTGGTAAACGAGCGATTGCGCAGGGTCGCTTTGAACAGCGCGGTTTCCTGTAACTTCACGCCGTCAGTAATGGTTGTCATACTTTCACTCCAATAAAAAAGCCCCAGCGTGTCAGCTGAGGCTTAGTGTTTGAAAAACGGGTTTAGAATCCAGCGTTATAAAGCAGTTGCTCGATTTGCGCTTCACTGAGAGAGTCAAACAATTTACCCAACTCTTCGTGATTAGCACTCTGTACCCGGTTCATCAGATCGGAATCCCCCGTGCGATGAGTATTGCCAAGCTCACTCGGTGACGCAGGCAAAGCGTTTTTCGCTTTACGGCTTGCTTCTTGCGCCGCGCTCAGAGCCTCTTGGGCTGACAATTTAGGTTCATCACCAAATGCCTGTCGTACCCGCTTACTGACCTCTTCAAATCGCTCGGCGTAGCTTCGATTCGTCCATTCAGAACTTGAAGCCAAATGGTCATCAATTTGCTGCGCGGCATTCCAACGCGCCCCACCTTCACTCATCCACAACTGCAGATCCGCGTTTGCTTGTAGCGCCGTCGTCAACTCAGCGTTGTCCACTGGCGCGGCGCTTTCAGTCTCCGGTGATGTGGTCGAGGCCGCCACCGTGCCGCTAGAAACCAACGCCTCAATTTTGTTATTCATAGCCAAAAAGAAAGGGGCGAGCTCGGGGTAATCCTCCTGTAACGCAGCAAGTTTTTTTTCATCAATGGTGACATCTTCAGGTAAGTCAGCCGGCGCAACGCCCAATTCCTCGAGTTGTTTGTTACGCACATCAATCATGCGCTGCGCTTTTTCAAGCTGCGCTGAATGCGCTTTTAACTCTTCAAGCTCTTGGCGAAGCTGAGCTTTTTCTTGCCGCTCTCGCTCGAGCACCTCCATCGGGATAATGTGCTTTTGGTCTTTGGCGAGAATACCGTCTGGCTTTGCGTTAGGCTCTGCAGTTGGCGAGGCTGCATCGGTATCGCCGTCTAAACCTTCCACACTTTGCGATTGTGAAGAGGGAACAAGGCGCTCGTCAGCGCCTTGTTCCTTCTCGACTGTTGGGCGACTTTCTTCCGCTTCCATCGATTCCAACAAAGCTTCCAGCTCTTCCAATGTTTCATTACCAGTGACGGCAATCGTGTCTTGATGGGTATTCATGGTGACTCCTTTGATTAGACGTGTCGCTGTCTGTGCGGTTAAGCGCTCTCGAAAAAACGCTTAGCGACAAAAACAACAAAGCCGAGCACAAGGCTCGGCACTGAATACTCATGGGGACTATTGCTCGCTGGACTCGAAATGCTGGCAAACCTGCATGGCGGCAGCGTAATCACAGATCATGCAGGCGTGATTTTGTGTGGCCAGTGCGGTGATAATGGCGCTCGCTTCCAGTTCGACTACTTGGCTCGCCTGAAGCATCAGCACCTCCTTTTCTGTATTTAAAAACACCGCCAGCTTATAGCCCTGAACCTCAACCGCATCAGGAAATCGGGATATAAAACGCATTTGCCACTCGGGCAGCGAAAGAAAAGCATACATCTGATAGAGGCTCACACCCGTCTCCACATCGCTTTGGTATGGTTGATAATGGTCAGCGAATTGCCGTTATCTGGCTGGCTTCTTTGAATGGCACTCTCTTTCTGATCCAAGGGATACACCGCCCCTTGAATGATGAGCTCGCGGATCTGCCCTCTTGTGAAAAGTGAGGTGGTCCAAGAGCGCATCATACGAGTGACGGTGAGCGGCGTTTGAATACCTTCACGGCTGACTTTCCATTCGCCATCAACCCCAATGGAGGCCACTGACCCCACCCGTTTCAGCCGGTAATGGTGAGGCTGAGACGCATCAAACTGATTGGTCAACCAAGAGACAATTGCGCCACCGATATAGCACTGGATCCCACTGCCACCTTGAAGCAATCGAAAGAAATTATCGACCGTCTCTCCAGAAAAGAGCGCTTGAAAACTGTCGTTTCTTAACCCTTCGGCCTCAATAGAAATATCAAAATCACCAGTGAAAACCATAGGATTATCCAATACGGCATATTGCGTTAAACCATCAAAATATGGGGCGTAGCGTTCGCGGCTCACCAAGACTCGGCGTACCCAAAGTGGCTGTTGATCGACCATGCTTACACCAAGGAAAAGAGGGCATTATTTGGAACAAGGTACCCGCTACGCAAGATCACCAGCTCATAGTGACCTGTCGCAGTGAAGGTTTGTGCGGTGATCCGCTCACCATCGAGCTCATATTGCAGTTCGACGGAGCCACCCACCTCAGCTTTTACCAATAACGAACGAAACGGCTTGGATTTATCCACCAAGACTGTAAGTTCATGCGCGATACTTTTCATCAATACTCCCGCTTACAACGACTCTAATTCCGCTTTAAATGCGGCAAGCTTTTCTGCCGAAGCTCGGTCAAGGCAAAGTCCGCCATCAGCGAGCTCAATCACGGTCAGGTTGGTTGGCCACATCGGCGAAGGTTTTCTCACTGCGCTGCACGAGACCACCATTAGCAATATGCTCACTAGGAGAATCGGTTGCCGCTTGTTTACGCGACCGATTAATTGAATCCAAAATCGCATTCACTAGCCTCATCAAAAGGGATAACCACTCGTTCATGGTGTTACTCGATACACACCATCACTTCACATACCGCCTGTGACACCAGCGACTGAAACTCCGGCGATATCTGGTAGCCCAATGACAGCATCAGTGCCGCCAATAACGCCACCAACGCTCGGATCACTTTGCGGCTTTTCAAAATAAGACCTAGCTTATCCATAAGTTCCCCTTAAAGGTCATTATCCACTGCGGCGAACAGCAAGCACTGCGCGACTCGGCGCATCCACCCTCGTCCGTATTCGTTGAAGGTCGAGACTTTGGTGTAAAACGTGATGCGATAGACGATGTAGCGCATTAGTAAATCATTGAGATCCATCGTTTGTGTCGCCGACAGCGTCTTCGGGCCGATAATCCCGTCAGGCTTTTCACCCACTGCGTTTTGCAGCATTTTCACGGCACGATGCCAACCATGCTGCACCGCAGCATCAAAAAGTTGGTATTGCATCGCCGGACGAAAACGCGCCATACCGAGTGCTTGCCACCAATCCTCGAAGTAAATCGCCTTCACCTGCTCATAAGAGAGGTTTTTGATATCAAGATGTGGGTAAGTCATCGCGGCAATACCACGATTGGTGCCCTTAAGCTCACCAACGCCGACACGTCCTCCCGTCCAGTTGCCGCGATCTTTGGGGTCACATTGAAAGCCACCTTCGTGGGGCATGAGACGTTCGAACACCACATCAAACATGACGTTTCTCCAATAAAAAGCCCCCACATCCAACCAAGCATGTGAGGGCAATACAAAGCATTCGGCGTTTAAGGCTGATTTGAGATAGAGCTAATAAATTTGCGCTCAAAAATGGCAAGGATCCGCGAGCCAGCGTAACCACTGATACCACAAGCAAACCCCGCCAATTCTTGCGGCCATTCAAAGTACATTGCGGCCAAAGCACACAATGCGCCCGCAAATCCAGAGACGATGATTTGCATCAGCGCTTCTACCCAACGAAAGGGACGATTCTTTTTGCGAATATCGATGATGTAAGTCACCAGCCCTCCCCAAATCGCCATCAGCGCAAGGCCTATGGATTGGAGTTGGGTCCAGCTCTCCGGCTCTTTCAATGGCATCTCAACTCCCGACAGCCAATAAAAAACCCCGCCAATGGCAGGGCCCAGAAACAAAAAAGCTGCCCGGAGGCAGCTTTGGTATTGTTGGAAAATCTACCGCAAATTGGAGGGAAACTCAAGAGTTACCATCTTTAGAATTTGAGGTTATAAGACTGTAACTTGTAGCCATCTAAAAACTCATTCATTCCAACAACACTCCAACCATTACTCCTAGCATCATTAATATCATTTTCTGATATAGCAATACCAAACTTATGTTTCGGCCATGCTAACTCCAGATGAGCGGCTAATTTACCAGAGCTATCTTTTACTAAATAATTAACCACAGGTAATTTTAAACCAGCATCTCTACATGCATGTATAACGCCGTGTAAACCGGGATCAGCATAATCGAACAATTCTTTCCATGTCATTAATCTATCTAAAAGGCCTTGTTGCTTACGCAAATCATTAATAGTTTGGCGCTCACGATGACTCAGAGTCATATGTTCATGCATAGGCTGTTTACTATGACAATCAATACAAAGTGCTTTTAAATTCGAAGGCCTATTGTCAGATTTAACACCATTTATATGATGAACATGTAAAAGTGCTCTATGAGAACGCATGTTCACGCCGCATTGTTCACATTCAAAATTTTTCTCAACTCTATAATGAGAAGATATTTTGGCCCAATCACTTGGGTAGCCGCTTTCCGCTGTTTCAGCAATCCTTGAAGGCATGTGAGGAAAAAAGGAACTGTAGGTTGAAAAGAACTCTGTCATGCTAAAATTATTCAGTATTTTGTTACGTTCTTCACCTGTAGACCACCCTCTATAGTTCAAAGCACTGAGACAACTTTTGCAGACTCTCAATATCGCTTTTCCTTCAATTCCATCTCCAGAAATCAAAAACTCTCCTGAGGTATCATTAGTTGCAACGTACCTTTCAAATCGTCCTTTAGATCTCATTTTCTTCAAGGCTGAACAATCTGCAACATGGAATTTATTACCTGAATATGGAATATTAATTGCAGATTGAGTCATTGAACCATGATCCTTTATATATAAAAGAACCTGTCTACCTTTGTAACTGAGCAGCCCCGAATCAATATCAACATCTTTGAGTTCGACATCCTTACCTTGTGCTAACTCATAATCAATCTTATTTATCGGTGTGACTTCGCGTACCCACGCGAATATGCCTTTTTCATCAGGCTTCATTTCGGCGATAGCATTTTTCAGAGAGAGTAGATTGAGAATTAACTTCATTCTGCCCCCAGTATTTTCAAGATCTGTGCCTCCGCATTTGTGATCACTCGAAACGATACTCTACGGGAGCGTTTTTCATCTTCTAAACCATTTTTAATAACTGCTTTCGATGATGAATAACCAACAGCAGCAACGTTATTCTTTACCCATCCGTAATGATTTATTCTCACTTTATCAATAGCCATAACATAGCTAAGAACAGCACGCGTACGTGACTGAGACAATCCCATATTATTGAAATAGGCTTCATAATCGCTTGAATCATGGTTCCAACGACTAGAGGTATGCCCTTCAATCTTAATTTCTTGAATTGTTGGCTTATACTGTTCAAGGACTTCAAGATAACGAGGAAAAAAGTCATTGAGAATGATTTGAAATTGCTGCGTCAAATCAGCTTTACCATTAGCAAAAAGCACTTCAGGAGCTGTAAAATTTACACTTAGCGTATCTCTATCTATCTCCGCTCCCCACTTTTCAAGATCTTTGGAAAATTCGTCTAATAGTGAAACATAAATCGCATGTTGAGTTTTTTGATAAGCTTCAGCAACATCTTTTATTTTGTCACGTTCAACCACTGCATCTCGCATTAAAGCTACAGATATAAAGAGGAAAACCATCATCAAACCAGCCATGAGATCTGATACTGACATCCAATGTTCACCACCTTGTTCGGCAGTTTTAGAAACACCAAATAATTTTTCCATGATTACACTGCAGCTCTACTTGCATTGACCACGTTTGACATTTCTCTGACCAGCTTTTGGTAATCTCTAGTAAATTGCTGGGTGATTGTTGCCAGAGCCTCTCCCATTTCATTCATGGTTCTATTAATTTCTTGTTGCATCTGTAGATCTAGAATTTCAACCTGCTTTTCGACTGCACTGCCTGTTTTACTTACCGATTGTGTAATCTGATCTTCAAGACTATCGAATGTTCTACGCACTGCTTGAGCTTGTACCTTGAATATTTCATCCAACGTTGTTTCCAAGCGTTCATGTAGCTTAGTGGTAGCCGAAGTCATTTCAGATTGAACCTCTTTCGTACTAATGATTAGTTCTTGATTCGCATCCTTCAAAACTTTACCTGTTTCACGAGCATCATCTTTGATGTCCGCAACAAGTACACGTAATTGACCATTTAGCTCAGTGATGGAATCTTCAAGATGTTGGCGGATCTGTTCTGTTGTATCAGTCAAGTGACTCGTAACATTGCTTAAACCACCAGTGGCAGTACCGACTTGTTCCTGAATATCTAATGACGCTTCTGCTAGTTTGCCACTTAAAGTATGTGAGCTTTCAATTAGCTGTTGGGATACCTTTTCAGCACCAGTTTCTAAATTCATGCGTAGATGTTCAACACTTTGATTCGCAGTTGAAGTAAATTGCTCGATTATGTTTTGCGACTCATGCAGCATTGCTACGTAGTGGCTTGATGCGGCTTGAACAGATTCAGAGATAACCGACATGGTATTATCCATCTGTTCACGAATTTGAGGCATTGCTTCAATCGCTTTATCACGAAGATCTTTGAAAGCTTCTAATCTATGTTCAAGCTCAATAACTTGCTCGTGACCAAACTCCATCACTTGTTGTAGTTTTTCCATCGTTGCTGGGATCGCTTCTGTACGTTCACTAATACTTGCAACCGATTTTTCAGTAAATGAAATGGCATCAACTCCCATCTGATATTTGATTGCCATATCTGCTAGCTGTGCTTTGTAATTTTCTTGCCAGTCAACTAGCTTCTTGACGGACTCATCTAAACGCTTGAAGTTTTCACCAAACTGTTCTGTCAATTTGTCATTAAACTCAACTATTACTTCTTTCAAAGCGTTAATAACTTGTTCTGTTGCTGATTTTGATAAAAGGTCACCAAACTCATCCATCTTCTGCCACAGTTTGCTTTGAAAATTGCTACTGTCTATGGCTGCTTGCTCCAAATAACGATTCATAGACTTTTGTCCATCATTAATGTCAATCCGGAGATTTTTTATCTGCGATGTCAATGATGAGTCCTCATCCCCTTTTATCGCTGTCAACAGTTCTTGTGACGAGTTCAGTTGTGCAGACATAACGGAATAGATTTCCTCAGGCCCAACACTTTTTATAACTTCTTTCTCTTTCTGTGAAATCAAGCCTAAGAAAGCTTTGTATAGTATTGAAGCCGCCATGCCCACGAGGCTTGTCAAGAAAGCAGTTTTAAGACCTGCTAATAGAGACTCTATGCTTTCATCAATATTCGACGGATTGAACTCCATTAAGCCGACAACTATTCCAGCAAAAGTACCAAGGATACCAAGTGATGTTAAAATGTTTGTCGTACTTGAGGTAAATCTTGGTGCTTTCCCTTTGTAAGCCAATGCCGTCGACAAAACCAAAAGAAGTACAATGAGAATAATAAATGCGTCTGAAATTGCTGCTGCGGAGTATGATGCTATAAAGCTTGCCAATGCGTTTGTCATTGCTTAAAAACTTGTTGTATATGGTGACGAGGAACAAAATTCTAAATCAAAGATATGTGGCACGCTATACCTTAAATGCTTAGATCGTGAAGTAGGCAATAGTTATGAAAACCTTAGATTATAGGATCGGCGCCATGTATACACACAACAATCACATATGCATTTAATCGCGATTCACTTTTTAAATCGCCGAGATTGAGAATCGTAATTATTGAGTCATTTGTTTGAAATTGACGACCAGTTCAAACGAAACGATGCTTTTTTACAAAGTCTTAGCCACTTACTCTCAAGATTTTGCTAATTCAACATCTTATCTTGGGGATATCTTGCCAACGCGTTGTGTACTGTGGGGTCAACATATCACGCCGCATTGCCCATTTCTGAGTAATACCCTGTGCCGCCAAAAAAAGAGTATCACTCCCATACCGACCATTTAGAGTATCGTAAACATGCATCAACGCAGGGTTGTTCGGATTAGGATTGAATAAATCTGGTTGTTCATGTTGCCCATCAACAAGGTCAAGCAAACCCACGCCAATCTTATAAAACCGAATATCCTCCTGAAACAATTGCTCAGCCAATAAAGAGGCAATCTGGGTCAATTGCGTCACATCAGATGTCGGATAAGCAAATCTATGAATCGCTCTACGTACAACCGAATACTCGTCAAACGGAGAGCTATTTGCAAAACAGAGCATGACTCGGCAGAGTGATTTTTGTTGACGGGCCTTATAAGAGGCAATATTGGCATGTTTACACAAGGCTTGCTTCAACGACTCAATATCTGTGATTCGCTGCCCTGCACTACGCGTAGAAAAAATTTGTTTCTTATCGGCTCGAGCTACATCCCATCCTTTGCATTTTTGTCCATTCAGCTCACGAACGGTACGTTCAACCTCAACGTTAAACTCTTTCCTAATGAGGGCGGGAGGATAGTTAGCCAGTTGTAAAGCGGTTTTAATGCCCATTAGCTGTAGGCGCTGTCCAAGTTTACGGCCGATGCCCCACACATCAACTGCTCGTAATTGAGATAACACTATTTGATGCTCTTTTTCATTATCAAGTACACAAACACCCTGATAAGCATCCAATTTTTTTGCGGCATGGTTAGCCACTTTCGCGAGTGTTAATGTACTCCCAAAGCCAACACTTACAGGAAGACGGCACTCACGCCAGACGGCTCGTCGTAATTTCATACCATGCTCTTTGAGAGAACGAATGGCAGGAAAGCTATGCTCAAATGAAAGGAAAGACTCATCGATACTGTATATGTGTTGCTCGGGCGCGAATCTCCCGATCACCTGCATCATCTTTGACGATAAGTCGGCATACAATTCATAGTTTGATGAAAGTGCAATAACGCCTTTTTGCTCACAAAGCGCTTTAACCTGAAAGTAGGGTTTAAACTTCTCAACACCCGCTTCCTTTGCTTGGCGGTTCGCAGCCACAACACAACCATCATTGTTTGATAACACTATGATGGGCTTTCCTCGCCAATCCGGACGAAAGACTTGTTCAGCACTACAGTAAAACGAGTTCGCATCAACTAAAGCAAACATCACTGATCACTCAATATCTGATTACTTCGATGGAAACGAATGGAGCTAACCACAACGCCTTCTAAAGAGAAGGTATCAAAATCGTGGATAGCGACAGGCTGCATTTTTTCATTTGCAGAGAGCAATAATCGACGACGAATATCGAGGATCTTACATACAAACTCTCCATTAAAATTCGCAACAATCACATCGTGATTCATCGCTTCAAGATGACGATCAACAATCAGCAAATCGCCATCAAATATCCCCACTCCTTGCATAGAATCGCCACTCGCTTTACCAATAAAAGTGGCGCTCGGATGCTGGATAAGTAAACCATCAAGATCAATGGAGAGTTGTTTGTATTCAGTTGCAGGACTTTCAAAACCTGTGATGCCCGCACTAGCGTAAATAGGTATGACTTTCATATAACTTTACTGTATTTATATACAGTATTATTTTTATATTGAAATCGCGAAAAAGCAATTTAAAAACGATACTAAGTTACAAATTTCCTATCCTCTCAGCGATCATTTGAGAGGCGTTTGTCCAACTGTCTGTAATCAATACACTTTCAAATCGAACCCTCTACATCTGTTCAATCATGGCTTCCACGGTTTGCAGCATCTGGCTTTGCATTTGACTCATTTCGAGATTGAGGTTTTCGATTTCTTGCAAAATCCGCTTGGTTTCGGCTTGGGTTTTGGCATTGCCGTAGCGCTGGCTATCGGTTAAACCTTCTTCGCGCTGCGCCTTGGCCATGATGTTCTTTGCTTCGCTTTCCAGTTTGAGGACCTTGGCCTCCATTTCCCGCATCTGCAACTCAAGCTGCTTTTGCTGAAGCTGTTGCTCCTGCTGCTTTTGCGCGGCTAACTCGGCCTGCTCTTCCTCAGTCATATCCTCCGGCTCTTTTTCAATATTCAGCGCCGCTCGGACACGCTCCATAAACTCTTGCTTATTCGGCACATCGGTAAGCTCAAGCACTAAATCAATCACGGTGATTTGTACCTCTGGCGGCAACTGTGCGGTGATCATCATCATTCGTTCTGCTAACTGCGATTTGTAAGCAGCGGTTTGCTGAATGGGAGCGAGCGCAATATGGGCGCGTAAGCGGGTCAAATCATTGGTCAGTAACCCTTGTTCATCGACATGGTTCATTACCACGGTTTTGCGCTTTCGCTTGTCATTGCGGTTGATCACAATCGCTTTATTGTGCTGCTCACGCATATCCTCAAGGATGTACCCCAGTAGCAGCTCACCCAATAGCTGCGATCCAAAGTTGTAGTTATCGTTGATTTCGGCAAGCGTTGTCGCCCCTTGCTCCACCAGATTGGCAATCGCAATCCCACTGGTCGCGTTGGATTCTTGCCCCAAGAAGGCTCCATAAACGCCCATGGTATCTTGGATAAGCTTCATCGAATCCTGCATCACATTAAATTGCTGCGCGGCGATATTGAAATCTTGTTGAACCTGAAACACTTCGCTGATGGATTTTTGGTTTTTCCGCTGTGGGTTGAGCTTAATCAGGCCATCGGGTCGTTCAACCTCTTCTAAAATCTGTTGTTGGCTCATATTGGTGGCATCTTCATCCATTAAGACTCGTTTGGCCTGCAGTAACCACGTCAATTTAATGCGCCTAAAGTTGACTTCATCTTGCGCAGGAATGGCTCGAGCAATCAAACCATAGGGCTCACCACTGGCGTCTTTGCGAAATCCCCAGAACGGCACAATAGGAAACAGGCCATTAGGCGCAGCACAATCACGACTCAATAAGTGATACATCCCAGCGTACCACTCTTCTTTAATCCGACTGACTTGAGCCTGCCGCAGTGTGGCTCTCTCCATCGCCAGTGCCATCGCATGAGTTAGATCGTTCGGGTCAAACTCCATCACTCGTCCATCTTGGGTTTCAAGCACGGCTTTGCGCTCTATATGACGCACATACACAATCTGCAAACGAATACGCTCACGGTTATGGGATAAGTACTCCGAATGATCCCGTGACCAGTGATTAAATGCCTCATGCGCACTGGTCAACAGTGGGTCGAGCCCTTCGAGATTTTCAACATCAACAAATCCACGCCAATCCTTTTTCGCGTATTCCAGTACCTTCGCTTTGTGGGGAACCAAAGTCGCGAGCTCATCAATATCGATCCAGCGCATACGCATCACCCAGCGACAATCGCTCCAGTCGGGTTCAGTGGAGAACCAGTCCCAAAACACTTCATCACGAGGGATAAGCTTGATTTTGTATTTAGGCCCGAACGGGTTCGGATTTCGGTATGCCTCAACAAAACCCACGCCCGCTTTGATTTGCGACCCATACGCCTCTGAGCGTGCTTTATCGAGTCGACCTAGCCGAACCGCATCCGCAAACTCGGCATTCACGGCTTCCGCCATCAGTTCCATTTGTTCATCGGGATCATCTGCGCACACCAAAAGGTCGGTGCGTGTTTTGGCTTCCATCCCGAGCACACCATCAATGGTCGGCGCAATCAGGTTATGGATTGTGGTGGGCTGGCCACGCTGTTTAAGCTTATCTTTGACTCTCGGATCAAGCTGATCGCCATCGTAGTACGCGGTGGCAACTTTGGCAGCGCTGCGCCAGTCAGGTTGGCCATCAATATCGGAGAGAATACGCAGCATAAAAGTATCGAGTTTTGCGTGTTGCATCATTTGGTCTGCCAATGATTGTTAGAAGGATCGCGTTTGAGGTCTTCTGACTTCACACGCTTTGGCATACGTGCACGGGCTTCTTGGGCGAGCATATGACTCATCACTTGGTCATCAAAACACCCTTCCTGAGCGTTCATCGCTCCCTTTTTGTCGTACACATAGCTGTGGTATTCCGAAATAGTCCCCATCCAACGAATGCCAGAGACGCCGTTTTGAAAGAGCATCTTCATGCCTTCCGTGAGGATAGGTTTGGATTGTTTGGTGGTTAACCAGCCGAGCTTGACCGTCTCATCATCGTTGTCGCGATCTAGGTATTGCTCTGAATAGATGTAAGGTGTGGGGTAGATTTCTCGAAGCTTTTGAATAAAGGCATGGCCGTGGTTATTGCGCTCAGGCATCACGTAAGCGTTGCCGTATAAAATCGCGATATGTTTAACCAGATAAGCCAATAACTCAGCATCGATATAGCCAAACCAGTGGGCCACTTGCTCACCATCGGATTTTTTCACAACATCGATACTACTGCGGTCGCCATGCTCTAGCCCTTCGGCAATATCCACACCCAGCGCATACTCTTCATCCTCATCAAACATTTCCCACATCAGCAAAAGGTTCATCGCGTTGCGCTGCATGCGAAGCGGATCGTGACTCTCTATCGAGTGCACCCGAGTTAGGTTTCCCGTCATAGGCTCAAGGTCATAGACCAAGAACGGGGCAAGAACATCCGCTTCCGCGGCCATAATATGGACAGGATTAAACACCCGACGCCCTGAGGTTAAAAACGCCTCCAGCGGCGTGGACGGGAATTCCTGTTTCATCTCCTCGCCCTGCATGGCTTCTTTCTCGAGATACCACTGCTTTTGCTCATCATCGAGCTGGCAGCCCATCGATTTTTCGACTCCGGTAAAGTACTCAGCCATCACTTTCGGCACTACGAGCCCATTCATCGGCACTTTTGAGCGGTATTTCGGATCTTGCCACCATGCGAAAAAATGAAACTGATAATCCTCGCGGCTCAGCTCTACTCCACTTTTGGTTTGCTCCATAGCGCGCATGCACATGGTATAGAAATCGCCCCCGACACCTTCTGCCGTGGACTCAATAAAACAGATCGCATTCTGGTGAATCGCGTTAAGCGTACCCGTTTTCACCTCTTTGGCTTTGTGTGGGTACTTCGCACAAATTTTGCCATGCTCAGAAATATGCAAGCGCTGCACAGTACCGGAGCGAAAGGAGGTGGCGACCTGAATACTTGAGCCGTTCTTAAACACCATGCGCCCACCGTTGGCTCCACTCTTACGCTCTTCGGTTGGGATTGCCGCCTTGAGCCATGCCGGAAGGTTGTCGTAAGGCACTTCCACTTTGGTTCTGAAAATCTCCCCCGCGGCTTGTTTGTCCTGCGCGACGATGCCGCACTTAAGCCGTTTATTGAATAGCGCTTCATCGAGTAGGTAGATATCAATGGCGGTCGAAAAACCAAGCTGGCGCGCTTTTAGGATAATGTTGCGATGGCCCATCATCTTAAACAACAATGCTTGGGCAGGGCGAAGCTTGAACGTCACCAGCTCGCCATCTTCATTCTCTATCTTGTAAAGATGATTGAGCCGCCACCACTTATTGCTCAGCCGAGAAAAAATAAAAGCGCGATCCTGCGCGCTTATCTTCTCTTGGGGGACGGAACCAAGGTTAATCATTCAGTACGAACCCGTCCGATCCCATCTCTTGAATTTCTTGCACAATGTCGGCAATTGCAGTTCCAAGCCCGGCAGACTCTTGTGCAATCCGCTCAGCTTCCAATTCTGTTTTCTTTACCTGTGCTTTGGTTCGTAGTAGAGATTCCACGCGCGCCATGTTTCTATCAACAATGTTGTCGGTGCTGACGTAGAGCTCATACAGTTTGACGCGTTCAGCCAGCGCCAAGCCTTCCTTACCAAGCTCGGCTCCTATCTTCTGGTAGGTTTCCATGGCTTTCAGCACCCGCGCCCGACAAAACACAATCTCGTGGTCAATGTCCGAGTTCGCTGCATCAAAAATGGCATCTGGATCATTTAAGCGCTGTGCATAGCCATTGTGTTTGGTTGAGCACTGGTTGCCATGAATAAACCGCCCACTTTCATCGCGTTGATGAGTCGTATCTAGATGCAAAACACGCTGTAAAAATTGCGCATGGGTCGGTTTCGGTGAGTGTTGATCAGTAATGTGATCAGTGAACTGATCACTTTCACTGATCACTGATGCTTTTTCACCCTTACCTTTTGATTTAGAAACTTTTTCTTCCCTACCTTCTCCTAACTGATCACATTGAGCGAGCCGTTCCACATCGGGCGAAGAAGTGATAGCACGTGGGGATTGAACGTTTTTTGCTGGGTTTTCGCTGTTTTCGAGTGGCGAATTCAACACCTGCAGATATCGACGCGCCGTGTTGTAATTGATTTGGTTTTGATCACACCACGCTTTGATTGTGATGCCTGTTTGTTCAAACGCGAGTTTGTACTCTTGTTGCAGCGCTTTCCAATCTCGTTTTGCCATCATTAAGGCTCCGAATTGCGAGCAATAAAAAAGGCCGCATCAAAAGATGCAGCCTCGCTATTGTTGGAAAATCTACCGCAATTACCTTGTCATATCAATGAGCGACTCGAGTTTACTCAATCTTCAAATTCAGCAGATAAGCGCTTTTCAAGCGTCGAAAGTGCCTCGGCTTCATGCCGATACAATTGCGTTCTCCACTCTTGAAGTAGGCGAACAATCGCAGACCAATGACGAATGATAAGTTCTTTGTGAGTCGGCAAAGCTGCACCCAAAAATGAGGCTTTCCAATCCGCTTCCGTCGTTCGAAACTCACCTACACCATCACAACTCTCACAAGGTCGCTGCGTTTTGGGAATAACGCCTGTTGCTTTGCAACGCGGACATTTTGCTGATTCTGCGGCCTTTTTCTGCGCGTAATCGGCCAGTAGCTGTTTCTGCGCGTCAATACGCGTTTGGTGTGACGCAATGTTGGCCTGCAAACGACTGCTCTCAAATGGATTGGTTTTGATCTCAATTGCTCGCTCCATCGAGCGCATGGCTTTGCTAAGTGCTTCAATCGATTTCTGGGTCCTCGCTGCATAGGCGCTGTATCGACGCCAAACCGAAGCCAGACGAGCTTGCTGACTGTCTATCGGAACATTCAACACATCCGCCATGACCAGATAATGCAAATGTTTAAGCTCATTCGAAGCCAAACTGATCTCTAAGCGATGAACCTCCAGTGATCCAAGAAAATCCCTCAATACCACCAACGAATAAGCACAATGCAAGTATTTGGCATTAAGGATTGCCATACCGATAGGATTATCGCGCTGCGCTAAGCCCATCGCACCGAGAAGCTGCTCTTTGGTCGGTCCATTTTTACTGACAGACTCTTCCCATTTCATGGTTCTTGCGGCGCTTAATAGTGTTAAAAGCTCAAGCTTTTTACTCACTTTCGTGACTCCTTACTCTGAGAATATGGTCTAAAAATGGCAAAACGGTATGGGCTCATTACATCAAGACTCATCCGCTCGCACCGAAAGCTCTCGAAGCCAACTTTCTCGTTGAGCCATCATGGCCTTGATTTTGCGCTCAGCCGATTGCGCAGCCTGCTCTGATACCGCGGACTTTCGCTGTTTAAATGAAATCAGCGCGACGTTCTCGTTATTAATATCGATTTCAATTTGCTGGATCTTTCGCTTCAACAACTGCGCATCATCAATGGGTTTCGCCGCAGCTTGAGACACCGCGACAATTCGCCCCTTGTCTTGCTCTTTGCAAAGCCAAGCGTGGATAAATCGCTGGATCCCTTGCGCGGTTTTCTGGCGTGTTGGGTTTGCCTGACACCAACCGATCATGTTGCGAAGCTGTTGGTGAATATCAACGGCAGGATAGAGCGAGCGCCACTCCACCAACTGAGATTGGGTCACCGGATACGAAACGTTTTTACCTTTGAGTGGGATCTCAAACACAACCGGATCCAAAATAGGATCCGTTTGAACACTGAAAAGCGGCGCATCGCCTTCTGGTGGATCTATTAATGGATCTATTGATGGTTTATAGCCGAAATCCGACCTACCCCCAGCCGAAATCTGACCTACCCCCTCGGGTAAATTCGTCTGTTCGTATTTCGAATGTTCGAGTTTTGAATGGACGAAATCCGTCTGTTCGAAATCCGACTGTTCATCAGCAGTAGATTTCAATCGCTTCACGGGCAGTTGATACTGGTTATTGGAACGCACTAATCGACCTGAATCGGCTTTCTTGAACTGGTTTCGCTTCACAATCCAGCCCCCCGCTTCCAACTTCTTTAAGGTTGCTTTGACTGTGGTTGGAGATACTCCACTTTTACGAGCGATGGTTTCAATCGAAGGCCAGCACACGCCGGCATCATCAGCATGATCTGCCAGACAAAGCATAATGAGTTTGTCAGAGCCTTTGAAAAGAGAAATATCCCATACGTAGCTCATTACCTTAACGGACATCGTATTACCTCAATGATCAATCTATCCAAAGCTACTGGCCGTCTACGAATAGTTACCCATGGCCAATAGAAAGCCCGTTCCCTCGCAATCAGAAAGTGATGAAGTAAGCTTGCCACCAACCATATCCACTCACCGAGCATTCGGTACGGAAAACATGGCATCTTTCTAACCACGAACCAATCCCTCATAGACAGCCTTGACATACAGACGCTTAGCTTCATAAAGGTCAGCCATTTCGTCGTAAGTAATCTCGGTTTGCTGACCTTTCTCAACCTTGAACAGACGCCATTGAAGATTCTCAATCCGAGCTCTTAATGCTATTCTTCCCATCACTGCTTCTCCGAAGTGGTATGTGAAATTTCCTCGCAAGACTTTTCACTCGGCTTTAAACCGTTGCCGCGGTTTAAAGCCAACTCTCTTTCCTCATCCAATACCCGAGGGTAATGCTCACACTTATCCTTCAATCGCTGAATTTGATCTCTTTCGAAAGTTAATGTCTCCTGCCCCTGCGATAACGCTACGCGACAGGTATTCACCGTGATACAGGCAAGCTGCTCCACCGTGGTCCAAAATGAGTTTGTTCTCATAAAATCACCATAAATCAGAATGATAGAAATTTAGCTGTTACAGCTTCGCTTCCACTCTTTGGTTTTCATCAAAAAATGAAATTCGAATACTCGGCTATCAGGTACAAATTCTCCCCACTGGCTAACAGCTGAATGCGTGGTCTGGACTGCTTCAGCAACTTTTTGTTTAGAACCAAAGAACTTAATGACATCTGCGGTCTTAATGGGTGGTAAATAGGATTTCATACTTCACTCGTTATTAGTTTTCTAACATTAAATATCATTAGAAAACTTAACGCAAGTGAATGTAAGATATCTAACATGACGAGAGAAACGATTGGCGAGCGTATTCGCCGAGTTCGAAAAGAACTCAAACTCACCCAACAACAAGTGGCCTCCAGTATTGGAGTCTCACCCACGTCTCTTGTTTTCTGGGAGAGAAATGAAACTACACCTAAAGGCTCGAACCTAATTGCTCTGTGCAAAAAGTTACGAGTTGACCCCCTTTGGCTACAAACTGGCAAGGGAACTCAAGACTCAACCGCGGGTAATGCTGAACTGCTTGGTAACATGCAAGTTTGGGATAGTAATACTCCCCTTGGTGATGACGAGGTTGCGGTTCCCTTCTTATCGGATGTGCGTTTATCGGCAGGAAATGGCTTCGTCAGTGATAGTGAATCAGATAATGGCTTTCGATTAAGATTCGCCAAGTCCACCTTACGCCGATATAACGTTGACCCTGAAAATGCAGTTTGTGTGGCCATCACAGGTGATAGCATGGAACCCGTTTTGCCAAATGGCTCCACGGTAGGTATTGATTGTGGGGATAAAACGCTCATTGATGGGAAGATTTACGCCATTAACCACAACGGCGAACTCTTTATCAAAAAGCTCTATCGCCTGCCCGGTGGTGGACTAAGAATTTATAGTTTTAATGAAATTGAATACCCTCCGAGAGAGTATTCACAAGAGCAAGTTGCTGAACAACAAATCTCTATTGTAGGTAGGGTTTTCTGGTATTCAGTCCTGTTGTAATTCCTTATTTCTTTCCCAATTCGTCATACTACATACTCAACAATGAATGGTGATTCATCACCGTTCCTTTCTACTACTCCATAAGCCAAATCTTAGAAATGTTTGACCTAACACATTAAAGTTAGTTTTCTTACATTAACACTTGCAATATCAAGGTTAGATAACTAACATAAAATATAAGTTATCTAATCATAGCTATTCCAATAGCGCGTGATTCCTGATTCACAGTCACTTATTGCGAGGAAATATCCATGGCGGCAACCATTGATACCCAATACGGAACAGTAACCACTTCACCGCCTTACTTTAGCCAACGCTTACATCGTTCAGTAATCGCGCTAACACTTTATCCCACTGACGATAGCTGGGGGCTAAGTCGAGAATGCCCAGCAGAAATCACGATTACACCATTATTTCTCAACATGTTTGCCAATGATGCCGCTCCACTCGCTAAAAAGCTTGGCGCGATGCACTCCATCAAAAAGGTTGGTGAACAAGATGGCATCGAAAGGTAGGCAATATGAGTCAATCACAAATTTCCATCATCACTCTTAAAAAAGCTGCAGAAGTGATTGGCCTGAGCACTAAAACGCTGAGGCATAAAGCACGCGAAGGATTTTATCCATCAACAATCGTGAAAAAAATTTGCGGTACTTGGATGGTTGATATTGAGGAATGGAACAAATGGCATCGAATGCAGTAACCGACAATCTCCCATCAGGCGTAGAAATCCGCGGCAATTCTCTGAGAATTTCATTTTATTACATGGGCAAACGTCGTAGAGAATCATTAGGCTTACCTCCAACAAAACAAAACATAAATTTTGCTAAACAGAAGCGGGAAGCAATTCAATATGAAATCAAGATCGGTACTTTCAATTATGCCGCCCACTTTCCGGAGTCAAAACATGCATCAGGTGTACCGCAAGCAAAGAACTTGCTACAACTTACTAAGCAGTTCCTTGCCTCTAAAGATCATGATATCCGCCGATCCACGTTGCAAAGATATGATTGGGTGTTAAGAGATTTTATTGAAATATATGGAAAAACCAGAAGTAGCGACACTCTTTCACCACGGACTTTGACGGAGTTTCGCCAAGAGCTCGTTAAAGGAAAAACGGGTCGCACCATTAATCGAAATCTGGTGACAATCAACGCATTCCTTGCTTGGCTCTATAAAATGGAATATGTCAGCCGGGATTTGTCCAAGGTTTTGCAAAGGGTGAAAGAAAGCGAAGTCGATATTCAGCCCTTTTCAATGGGCGAGATCGACAGCATTTTGAAACACTGCCACCAACTGCAGCACCGCAATATCGTGACCTTGCTTGTCTATAGCGGCATACGTAGTGGCGAGCTTTGTGCGCTCGCATGGGAGGATGTGGATTTTGAGAATAAAACGATCCATATCCGCCGTTCGACTTATGATATGCGCGGATTAAAAACCACCAAAACAGACAAAGAGCGGTTTGTTGACTTACTGCCACCCGCTTTAGATGCTTTAAAAGCTCAACAATATTTAACCTACTCGTTCGAGCCTAAAGAGTACGATGTCGAATTACCCGGTCAGGCCTACAGAAAAGAGTCTCTACGATTTGTGTTTAATCCTAAGGTCGTTCGGGAGCAGAAGGTCAGTGGCTATGACTATTACGGCAAACGTGCACTAGGCCGAATGTGGACGGCACTGTGTAAAAAAGGAGGTGTCCGTTACCGTAACCAGTATCAACTTCGACATACCTACGCTAGTTGGATGATCACTCACGCTAACGTCAACGTGAGTTACTTGGCACAACAAATGGGCCACGCTGATATCACCATGGTCGCAAGGGTCTACGGTAAATGGCTGATTGAGTCGAACAAGAAAGAATCCGAACGGGTATGGCAAGAGCTAGAAAAAGTGAGGAATCAATAACAGCCGATTAGGCGGTTTTTTGATCCTACCGAACGGAATCCCCATAACTCCTACAATCAACTAGGTCGACATGACAACAAACTTTTGCCCCATTTCGCGTTAGAACCTTTACTCATTCACACCCTATTCATGTGCTTTTGCCTTACTAAAAGTGATCAATTATTCCAATGCTGTTTGTTGTGAATCCCTGTGATGTATCACGGGGGTAAATTCCCCCGCACAATCAACTCTCACCGAACAAATGACAGTTTCACGCTGGCGTGCCTGTGAATCCTCTGGCTGAAAAACTGCTACTGATTAAAGCGCTTGGCTACTTACCTAATGATATTCGTTGGACAGATTTTCGTGTCTGTGAGGAGCGAGCTGTGATTATCACGCCCTCTGGCCGTGAGTTTAGCCCTAAGGAATTGGAGAGTTTCGTGCATTGGCGGGATTAACACCGCCAATTTGAGGAAACTTACGGCCACATTGAGTAGCCGAAAGTTTACCCTGCTAAAGATAACTTATTGCCCTTTAGAGGGGGTCACCGAATAAAAGTGGCAACTTGGGTACCTAGTAAAATGAAAAGTTAAGCACTCAACGTTATTTCATTACCATTTTCATCATATTCTGGAGTGGAACCACTTGCATGATAAAGAGATACAAAATAGTTTTTTAATCTATAATCTAACCCAGTTGCTTCAGCTTTCTGAACTGAATTAAATTCAAGAGATGTAATGTTTCCATCCAAAGAATCAAGAGATACAGTACTTGGATGAGCCGCAAGAGTATCTCGCCAAGTCTTCATTTTTTCAACAGCTTGTGGTTGTTTAACGTACACTAACAAACCGCCACAGTTTTCTCCCTCTACTGCTGTTGCATATCTTGTTAGAAGTTGTTCTAAGCCATCCGCAATATACTTTTGTCCTTTCCATAACTTAGCTTCACCAATCCACTCAAAGCCAAGAGTTTGGTGTTTAACCAAAATATCACAGTGCCCACCATGTTGTGTGTCATGCTCAGCGTCATAATTAAGAGTTTTAAGACACTTAATTATGACTGAACTAATAGCGTCTTCACCAAATGCCTCGCTTTGAAATTGGTGTCTGTCATGTTGAAGATCTCTTATGATTTTCTTAAGATCTTTATTTAAAACATTTACAAAACTGTCATAGTCACTGACGGTTTTGCGTTCAAAAAAGTCTCTAGTAGAAGAGTCTGTAACTAACAGAGCCATTACCAGCTCTAGATTATATCCGTGTATAGTATTGGGCTGATTCATTGGCCCTCCGACATAACACGTCTATATGTACGTAGCATTGTTGAAGGCCTGAAAACGGGATATATATACTTGTTAAAATCTACTACCGTTGTTCCTGTATGCGGATGATAAAAAGTACCCTCCGTCAATGCCACATGAACATCTTTCGGATTTATGGGTTCCGGTTCTTCCATGAACTCATCCAAGAATTCAAAGTGCATTTCCAAAAGATATGCCTTTGGTGTAGTAAGAAAATCTGTTGCTTTCACTAACAAAGGGAACTGTTCATTCGAGTATTGTGTTACTTGCATCAAAGTCCCGTAAGTAACATAGTTTAATGTAAATGACCTTCTATCTGTTAGATAATCAAAAACAATTAAACATGTGCTCAGTTCATCGCTATTTACGTTAAAATGATCAATAATGTAGAGTCTATAGTCATCAAACTGCTCTCTTACTCTTTCCATTGATTCCATAATTAGTAACCTAAATGTGAGTTAGAACTTTATCTAACACATATATGATTTCACTAAGTTTAGTACCGTTGTGAATTATAACTTTCTCTAGCCGACCATTATTTAACAGCATAGCCCTCTTGCCATGAAGCTCAGCTGCCACTGTCATATCACCAATATCCCATAGTTTGATAATACGAAACTTAGCCAGAGTCGATGCAGCATTCTCGCCCGCTGCATGATAGTTATCATTTTTTATACAGCCACCTGAGGCTAAGCTTGGTAATTTGATACTATCAGTGTTTCCATCTTCGGTCACAAAAGAAACAGAGTGAATCCTACCATCACTTTCATCATACAAACTCGAAATAGCACGAAATAAATTTTCGCCTTGAACTAAGTTTACGGATGCTTGACCAAGCAAATAACTACGAAGTTTATGGAACTCCAATGAGCCTTCAGCACTAGGGAGTGCACTAATATCGATAGCTATATATACATTATTGTTCTGACTATCCAAAATCACGGCGTGGAAGCACTGTGTAGACACTCTCCGTTTACAGAATAGCTGAGCATCTTGAGATATTTGTGCCAAACCTGCAGCCGATAATTGACTTCGTTGTAAAGGCTCTGTTTTAGTAAAATACGCTTTGTTGGAGAATACAGCACACTTAATAGTTCTACCGTTTACCACTGGCATTGTACTATAGTGGCAAAAGATTAGATCTGTGTTGCAACTGCTCAGTGTACTCTCATCGACAGGGAATGGATAGTTCGTTACATAGGGATGATTACTTTGAGTCAATCCCGCAGCTAATGTGGAAAAATGACTATCTAAGCTATTGAACTTGGTATTACTTACATCTTTATAGATGGTAATCTGACGATTTCCACCAAAAACAACATCCATCCAAATATCATCAATTTTTACCGATATTGAAGGGTCAGTTGCTAACCGATCTGAGATTTTTTGTTTAAAAGGCTCTATCCCTTGAGCACTAAATCCTAGACTATCTGATAAGAGTTTTCTCGCTACAGAAAAACTCAACCTTGTAACTAAAAGTTCAAACTTTTCAATGGCAGTGTAATTCATGCCTAGTGATCCTATTTTTATTTATTTTTAGCTTATAGGCCCAAAACGGAACTATATACTGTTAATTATGGTACTAGGGTATGCATTCTATTGATATTATTTAGATCAAATTTATACAAAAAAACCGAACCCCATCACTGAGATTCGGTAAGACCTTACATTAGGAGTCAGGTGGATAACCTGACAGTTGAGCCGATAGATTAAGACTCAACTCACGTGAGCCCCATTAGTAGGGCTCGACTTACAAGGTGGCTTATGGTGAAGCCAATTTGAAGCTGTCGTATAAGACAAAACCACCCTATCAATTCCCTAGCCGCTGAGTAAATCCTTAATAGTGTGGCCATGACATTGCTCGCGAAAACTCATCCTTTGTTGCTTCGGTTGCGCTCAGTCTCAAGAATCAGACACAAACGTTTGCTATTGTGTTGCTGCTTTGCATGACATTGAACTCACCTCTAACGTTGTAACTTACTCAAAATTCTAGAGAATTTTAGTAGTTTTGATAGGCAACGTACTTCATGTTCTCCACCAATATCCAGTAACGCAATCCCAGCAACAATTTGTTGCGGTGTTACGGTCGTACCAGTTGGCAAAACTAGTCGCTGCCCTCTAAAGGAAAAAACCGACCATGCAGTCTCGGATGAAAGCTCCCGATTCTTATAGAGTTTCATGAGGCGTCGGCATTCTGGAGGGATCGAATTTCCTCGGTCCCATTCTTTGACGGTTCTCACGCTTTTAAAACAAAGTTCGGCTGTTTCTTCTATGGATAAATCGCAGATGTATTTTCGGAAAATAAAATTATGAGTGAGTTCGGAGTGTTTCATAAAGATATACTCCAAAATCAGCAACATTCGTAAGGTTATGATACATAAGGAATATCTAACTTAATTAAACAAAGTGCGCACTTTACAAAGGCGTATTAATTAGCAAATTTGCCTTATAAAAAGTTATTCATTAATCACTAATATTAGAATTCCTGAAACTCATTTTTGTCCAATTCGTACATAGAACTTCTTCGCCTCTACGTGTTGCGATGATGGGACCAAAACAAACTGAACGTGGTCCCATTACAAAGTGAGATGGGACCAAAATGGGACCAAAGCGAGGGCTAAATCGGGTCA